>NZ_CP033043.1:4335000-4450000 GCF_003667825.1 Metabacillus litoralis
GGGCTAAACGTATCACCGAAGCTGTGGACTGTTCTTACGAACAGTGGTAGGAGAGCGTTCTAAGGGCTGTGAAGCCAGACCGTAAGGACTGGTGGAGCGCTTAGAAGTGAGAATGCCGGTATGAGTAGCGAAAGAGGGGTGAGAATCCCCTCCACCGAATGCCTAAGGTTTCCTGAGGAAGGCTCGTCCGCTCAGGGTAAGTCGGGACCTAAGCCGAGGCCGAAAGGCGTAGGCGATGGCCAACAGGTTGAAATTCCTGTACCACCTCCTCACCGTTTGAGCAATGGGGGGACGCAGAAGGATAGGGTAAGCGCGCTGTTGGATATGCGCGTCCAAGCAGTTAGGCTGACAACGAGGCAAATCCCGTTGTCGTGAAGGCTGAGCTGTGATGGCGAGGGAATTATAGTACCGAAGTTCCTGATTCCACACTGCCAAGAAAAGCCTCTAGCGAGGTGAGAGGTGCCCGTACCGCAAACCGACACAGGTAGGCGAGGAGAGAATCCTAAGGTGAGCGAGAGAACTCTCGTTAAGGAACTCGGCAAAATGACCCCGTAACTTCGGGAGAAGGGGTGCTTTTTAGGGTGAATAGCCCGGAAAAGCCGCAGTGAATAGGCCCAGGCGACTGTTTAGCAAAAACACAGGTCTCTGCGAAGCCGCAAGGCGAAGTATAGGGGCTGACGCCTGCCCGGTGCTGGAAGGTTAAGGGGAGAGGTTAGCGCAAGCGAAGCTTTGAACCGAAGCCCCAGTAAACGGCGGCCGTAACTATAACGGTCCTAAGGTAGCGAAATTCCTTGTCGGGTAAGTTCCGACCCGCACGAAAGGCGTAACGATCTGGGCACTGTCTCAACGAGAGACTCGGTGAAATTATAGTACCTGTGAAGATGCAGGTTACCCGCGACAGGACGGAAAGACCCCGTGGAGCTTTACTGTAGCCTGATATTGAATTTTGGTACAGCTTGTACAGGATAGGTAGGAGCCTGAGAAGCCGGAGCGCTAGCTTCGGTGGAGGCGTCGGTGGGATACTACCCTGGCTGTATTGAAATTCTAACCCACAGCCCTGATCGGGCTGGGAGACAGTGTCAGGTGGGCAGTTTGACTGGGGCGGTCGCCTCCTAAAATGTAACGGAGGCGCCCAAAGGTTCCCTCAGAATGGTTGGAAATCATTCGTAGAGTGTAAAGGCACAAGGGAGCTTGACTGCGAGACCTACAAGTCGAGCAGGGACGAAAGTCGGGCTTAGTGATCCGGTGGTTCCGCATGGAAGGGCCATCGCTCAACGGATAAAAGCTACCCCGGGGATAACAGGCTTATCTCCCCCAAGAGTCCACATCGACGGGGAGGTTTGGCACCTCGATGTCGGCTCATCGCATCCTGGGGCTGTAGTCGGTCCCAAGGGTTGGGCTGTTCGCCCATTAAAGCGGTACGCGAGCTGGGTTCAGAACGTCGTGAGACAGTTCGGTCCCTATCCGTCGTGGGCGTAGGAAATTTGAGAGGAGCTGTCCTTAGTACGAGAGGACCGGGATGGACGCACCGCTGGTGTACCAGTTGTCTTGCCAAAGGCATAGCTGGGTAGCTATGTGCGGAAGGGATAAGTGCTGAAAGCATCTAAGCATGAAGCCCCCCTCAAGATGAGATTTCCCATCACATTAGTGAGTAAGATCCCTGAAAGATGATCAGGTTGATAGGTCAGAGGTGGAAGCGCGGTGACGTGTGGAGCTGACTGATACTAATCGATCGAGGACTTAACCTAAATAGAAATGCGGAAGAAGCCCGTTCAAATCCATAGGGAATTGGAGCGATCGAAAGGAAGTCGTTCTTTGACTTCTTTGAGAGAGTGAAATTACCGTAGGATTTGGCTTCTGGAGCTGGACAAAGTAAGAACATAAACTCAGTAGAGTGAATTGAATTGTGAATCGTTATCTAGTTTTGAAGGAATATAAAAGTGAAAAAAACACTTGAAATCTTCTTCTAATTTAGTATAATAGTTTTTGTCACATTGTCTGGTAATGATGGCGAAGAGGTCACACCCGTTCCCATGCCGAACACGGAAGTTAAGCTCTTCAGCGCCGATGGTAGTTGGGGGTTTCCCCCTGTGAGAGTAGGACGTTGCCAGGCTTTGGATTGTTCCGCAGTAGCTCAGTGGTAGAGCTATCGGCTGTTAACCGATCGGTCGCAGGTTCGAGTCCTGCCTGCGGAGCCATTGCTTCCATAGCTCAGTTGGTAGAGCACTTCCATGGTAAGGAAGAGGTCACCGGTTCGAGCCCGGTTGGAAGCTTAGATGAAAAGTAAATAAGGCCCATTGGTCAAGCGGTTAAGACACCGCCCTTTCACGGCGGTAACACGGGTTCGAATCCCGTATGGGTCACCATAGTTTTTTCGCGCTAGCGAAAATAACTTACCTTAATGAAAGTCATAAATTAGTATTATTTCGGAGGATTAGCTCAGCTGGGAGAGCACCTGCCTTACAAGCAGGGGGTCGGCGGTTCGATCCCGTCATCCTCCACCATGTTTTTTTGCGCTAGCAAAAATAACTTACCATATGCCGGTGTAGCTCAATTGGTAGAGCAACTGACTTGTAATCAGTAGGTTGGGGGTTCAAGTCCTCTCGCCGGCACTCTTACAAACGGAGGGGTAGCGAAGTGGCTAAACGCGGCGGACTGTAAATCCGCTCCTTAGGGTTCGGCAGTTCGAATCTGCCCCCCTCCACCATTTATAAACAATAAAACAGGTACGTTGAGAAGTTTTATCATAAAAATTGTTTAGTGGATTGTGAATAGTTTCACTAATGAGTGGGTATACTGAAATTAAAGTAATAAAAACTAAAGTTCAGTATGGAACGACAGATATAAAAGGTATAAAGAATACCTAGTAGTCGACGATATTTTCTGTCAGAAATATCACAAAACATCCTCTTACGTTGAGGATTCATGAAGAAGTTTCGAAGAAGCTTATTCATGAAGGTTAATCAATGGGCTATAGCCAAGCGGTAAGGCATCGCACTTTGACTGCGACATGCGTTGGTTCGAATCCAGCTAGCCCAGCCATTAGAGCCATTAGCTCAGTTGGTAGAGCATCTGACTTTTAATCAGAGGGTCGAAGGTTCGAGTCCTTCATGGCTCATTATTTGCGGAAGTAGTTCAGTGGTAGAACACCACCTTGCCAAGGTGGGGGTCGCGGGTTCGAATCCCGTCTTCCGCTCCATACGGCACCATGGGGCCTTAGCTCAGCTGGGAGAGCGCCTGCTTTGCACGCAGGAGGTCAGCGGTTCGATCCCGCTAGGCTCCACCATAAATTTAATAATAATAACTTTGATACATAAAACGATAAACACTGTTTATCGTTTTTTTAATGTATTAAAAGCTGGTGCAAACAATTTAAATATGAGAAATGCCGAAAAAGTATATCTAAATAGCAAAAAACTAGAAACTTTTCTCCTTTCATTCTCCAAAATTTGTTAAAATAATGATTGTGAAAAAAAATGAAACCTTAGTGGTTTCTAATTCGTATAAAAAGAGACCCGCAGAGTGCGGAGGTATGATAAATGGAGACAATAGTAAAAAAACGAATAAAACAGGTGAAAAAAGGTGATCAAAATGCTTTTGCTGAGATTGTCGATTTGTACAAGGATAAAATCTATCAACTTTGTTACAGGATGCTAGGAAATGCGCATGAAGCAGAGGATATTGCCCAGGAAGCCTTTATAAGAGCATATGTAAATATTCACACATATGATATGAATAAAAAGTTTTCTACATGGTTATACCGTATTGCAACGAATCTTTCTATAGACCGTATTCGTAAAAAAAAGCCAGATTATTATCTGGATGCTGAGGTTTCCGGAACAGATGGTTTAAATATGTATTCACAAGTAGCTGCCGATGTAACACTACCCGAAGAGGAACTTGAAACATTGGAATTGCAAGAGACCATTCAAAAGGAAATATTAAAACTTCCGGATAAGTATAGAACTGTAATTGTCTTAAAGTATATAGATGAGCTTTCTCTTATAGAAATAAGCGAAATCCTGAATATACCTGTTGGAACCGTTAAAACTCGTATACATCGAGGTAGAGAGGCTTTAAGAAAACAATTAAGGCACTTATGATGAGGTGATGATAATGAGCTGTTCTTCAGAATATGTTCAACTATTGCATAAATATTTGGATCTTGAATTAACACCAAGTGAGGAAAAAATGGTTAAGGACCATCTTCATACATGTGAGTCTTGTTATCAGCACTTTCATGAACTTGAAAAGGCTGTTGCTCTAGTCAAAAGCACATCACATATTGAAGCTCCTCTTAACTTTACTGAAGCTGTTATGAATAATCTTCCGCGAGAAAAAAGAACTGTTTCATGGAATCGTTGGTTAAAAAGTCACCCACTATTAACGGCAGCATCTCTTTTTATTGTTTTGATGACTGGGAGCTTGCTTTCTGCATGGAATGAAGATCAACATTTTAGTGTATCGAAACAAAGTAATTTAGTTGTTGAAAATAGTAAAGTTATCGTTCCTAAAGATGAAGTTGTTAAAGGTGATGTAATTGTTAAAAATGGAACATTAACGATTGAGGGTACAGTTGATGGAGATGTGACAGTTATAAATGGAGAGCAATTCATGGCTTCTGCTGGTCAAGTAACTGGAGAAATTGAGGAAGTTGATGAAATGTTTGAATGGTTATGGTATCACATGAAATCTGTTTCTAAAGAAGTCGTAGAGGTATTTAACTAGAATGTAGTAAGGATTGGAATTTAGGGTTCTTCTTGACCAGTGACTATGAGAAACAAATACACATGGTTAACAAGAATAAATAGTAAAGGTCATCCACTTGGTGACCTTTTTACATTCCTAATAATGAAGTGATATAATAATAAAGTTACATACACAACAATAAATAGACAATGTCTATTCATAAATAGAGTGAGCTCATGGAGGACGAGTGAATGGGTTATGAGGATTTACCAATATTGCAATACCTCCGTATAGCTGTTGACATTCTCCTTGTATGGTACGTTATCTATAAATTAATAATGGTAGCAAGGGGAACTAAAGCTGTACAGTTGTTAAAAGGAATTACCGTGATTATTGTTGTTCGAATGCTTAGTCATTATTTTGGGCTAAGTACTCTACAATGGTTAATGGACCAAGCAATAACATGGGGATTTCTAGCCATCATCATAATATTTCAACCAGAGCTACGTAGAGCCTTGGAACAATTAGGAAGAGGTCGCTTTTTTTCCAGAAGCGGTCAGCCTGGTGAAGATGATCCTGAAATAATAGTCGAATCTATTGTGAAGGCAACAGACTATATGGCAAAACGTCGTATTGGTGCACTTATGTCGATAGAAAAAGAAACTGGGATGAGTGATTACATAGAAACAGGAATCGCATTAAATTCAAGAATCTCATCTGAGTTATTAATTAATCTTTTTATTCCTAACACACCTCTTCATGATGGTGCTGTTATTATTCAAAAAAATCAAGTGGCTGCGGCAGCTTGTTATCTGCCTTTATCAGAAAGTCCATTCATATCCAAGGAATTGGGTACACGACATCGTGCAGCACTTGGAATCAGTGAAGTTACCGATAGTCTTACAATTATAGTGTCAGAAGAAACAGGAAGCGTTTCTGCTGCTAGAAACAGTGAGCTGCATCGAAATTTAAATCAAGATGAATTAAGAGAGATTTTACAAAAAGAATTACATTCTGCAACAAAAACTGTTTCCTCAAACCGTTGGCATTGGAGGGGGAAAAAAGATGGATAGGTTGATGAATAACCATTGGGTAATGAGGATTATTGCCTTGTTCCTGGCAATCATGCTATATGCATCCGTTAATATAGAATCTGGCTCTCAAGGAGGAACCCAATCAACAAATCCTTTTAATTCTTCTCCCTCATTGGATAAGGCAACTGTCACGGATGTGCCAGTCGTTACATACTTTGATCAAGAAAATCTTGTTGTTACAGGTGTGCCAGAAACAGTTAATGTAACATTAGAGGGTCCAACGGTTGCATTAACAAAAGCAAGGACAGTTAAAGATTTTGAGATATATGCTGATTTAAATAAATTATCAATAGGTACTCATCGAGTTCAACTTAAAATGAAAAACTTATCCGAGGATTTAGAGGCAAGTATTAATCCTTCTACTATCACAGTTTCAATTGAAGAGAAGGTTACAAAGGATTTCCCAGTTGAGGTTGATTTTACAAATGAAGATAAATTAGAGGAAGGATACACACCTGATCAACCAATTGTAAATCCAAACAGTATTCGAGTTACAGCATCAAAAGAGGTTATTGACCGTATCGAAACGGTTCAGGCAACAGTGAATTTAGAAACTGCTAAGGAAACGATTAACCAGGAATCTAGAATTACGATTTATGACAGCGATGGAAACATTCTTCCAGTGGAAGTAGAACCGTCTGTTGTAGATGTTACAGTACCAATTAAAAGCCCAAGTAAAACCCTCCCTTTTAAAATAAGCAGGGAAGGTGAGCTTGAAAAGGGTTTAAGTATCTTAAGTATAGAACCTAATCCAAAAGAAATTACTGTATATGGACCACTTGATGTTCTTGAAAAATATGAATTTCTAGATGGTATAAAAGTAGACCTTTCTGAGATTCAAAAGGATACAACTATAGAAGTGGATGTCCCGGTACCGGAGGGCATCACGAAAGTTAGTCCGGAAAAAATTAAGATTGAAATAGATATCGAAGAGCAACAAGAAAAGGTATTTTCCAGTCAAAAAATACAGGAAGTAGGGCTTTCTGAAGGAAAGGTCTTCGACTATATTGATCCCGATTCAGGAGCAATGGATCTTACCGTTTACGGAGCTCCGAGTGTGATTAATGACATAAAATCAGATGATATTGAATTATATATAAACCTGTCAGATTTAGCGGATGGTGAACATGAGGTGGAAGTTCAAGTTAATGGTCCTCAAAATCTTACTTGGTCATTGCAAAAAGAAAAGGTAAAAGTGAGAATTTCTTCAGCCTCTTAAGGCAGATTTGTATAAAGGAGCGAAACCAATGGGAAAGTATTTTGGTACAGATGGAGTACGAGGAGTTGCAAATAGTGAATTAACACCTGAATTAGCCTTTAAAATTGGTCGATTTGGTGGATATGTTCTAACAAAGGATAAAGAAAGACCAAAGGTTATTATAGGGAGAGATACTCGTATCTCAGGGCATATGTTAGAAGGGGCTCTTGTAGCAGGACTACTATCAATAGGAGCTGAGGTGATGCGTTTAGGTGTGATCTCAACACCAGGTGTAGCTTTCTTAACTAAGGCTCTTGGTGCGGAAGCAGGGGTCATGATTTCAGCATCACATAATCCTGTAGAAGACAACGGAATTAAATATTTCGGTCCAGACGGTTTTAAACTTTCTGATGAACAAGAGCTTGAGATTGAAAGACTAATGGATGAAGAAGAAGATACATTACCGAGACCTGTTGGTAAGAATTTAGGACAAGTAAATGATTATTTTGAAGGTGGACAAAAATATTTACAATTCCTAAAACAGACAGTTGACGAAGACTTTACTGGTATACATGTAGCGTTAGATTGTGCACATGGAGCTACATCATCTCTTGCTACACATTTATTTGCAGATCTTGATGCAGATGTATCTACAATGGGAACATCACCTAATGGGCTAAACATTAATGACGGGGTAGGATCGACACATCCAGAAGCTTTAGCAGCTTTCTTAAAGGAGAAGAATGCTGATATTGGTTTAGCATTTGATGGAGATGGTGATCGCCTCATTGCTGTTGATGAAAACGGTGATATTGTTGATGGTGATCAGATTATGTACATTTGTGCAAAATTCTTAAATAGTGAAGGTCGATTAAAAAAGAACACTGTTGTTTCAACAGTAATGAGTAACTTAGGCTTTTACAAAGGGTTAGAAGAGCATGCTATTAATAGCATTCCGACCGCTGTTGGAGACCGTTATGTTGTAGAAGAAATGAAAAGAAATGATTATAACCTGGGTGGAGAACAATCAGGTCATATTATCTTCCTTGACTATAACACAACGGGTGACGGTCTTCTTACGGGATTACAATTAGTTAATATTATGAAGTTAACAGGTAAAAAATTATCTGAACTTGCAAATGAAATGACAAAGTATCCACAGTTGTTGATAAACGTAAAAGTAACGGATAAACATAGAGTGACTGAAAATGAAAAGGTAAGTGAAATCATTTCTGCTGTTGAAGAAGAAATGAACGGTAACGGCCGTATATTAGTGCGTCCTTCAGGAACAGAACCACTTGTCCGTGTTATGGCAGAAGCTCCAACAGAAGAGCAATGTCGTGACTATGTTAATCGAATTGTTGCTGTAGTAAAAGAAGAAATGGGTATGGAATAAGGCGGGGAAACCCGTCTTTTTATTTAATTTTTCTAGAAACTTGAAGACAAGATTGTGGTAACATTTATAGATTTTTGAACATATAGATAATGTATAACAATTCAAAAGGGTTGTTATAGATTGGAAAAACAATTGACGATTGTTTTTAACTTGTGTATTATTAATTTTGTTAAAAATACTCATACTAGAAAGGAGTACATTCATTATATTAATAACGTATCAATCAAAGCGCCTGAACTAAGTGGTCGATAAAACTTAGTTGACGAGGATGGAGGTTATCGAAAATATCGGCGGATGCCTCCCGGTTGTTCTTGGTTACAGCCGTAAGCTATTCCTTAAAACAGAAAGGTAACTTTTTGAACAAAGGGAATGGTATAGCCTTCCAATAAAAAAAGACATGTGTGAGGGGACAGTGATGTCTCCGTTTGTTTAAAAATGACTTCCTGTCCCTGGTAGCACGCTATGGGAGGAAATGAATTATGTGCGGAATCGTTGGTTATATTGGCAAACAGGACTCTAAAGAAATTTTGTTAAAAGGCTTAGAAAAATTAGAATACCGTGGATATGATTCAGCAGGTATCGCTGCTATGAATCAAGATGGCGTTCATATTTTTAAGGAAAAGGGTCGTATTGCTAAGCTACGTGAAATCGTTGATGAAAAAGTTGAAGCAACTACTGGGATTGGTCATACTAGATGGGCAACACATGGTGTTCCAAGTCAAGTAAATGCACATCCACATCAAAGTACTTCATCAAGATTTACACTTGTTCATAACGGTGTTATTGAGAATTACTCAATCATAAAGCGTGAACATCTAACTGGTGTTGAGTTTAAAAGTGACACAGACACTGAAATTATTGTTCAAGTGATTGAGAAATTTGTTCATGAAGGATTAGAGGTTGAAGAGGCGTTCCGTCAAACGTTATCAATCTTAAAAGGCTCCTACGCAATTGCCTTATTAGATGAGCAAAATCCGGATATGATCTACGTAGCTAAAAATAAAAGTCCACTACTTGTTGGTTTAGGAGACGGTAGCTTTAATGTTGTTGCTTCAGATGCAATGGCAATGCTGCAAGTAACTGATCAATACGTAGAAATTATGGATAAAGAAATGGTATTCGTTGAACGCGAAACAGTTACAATTAAAGATTTAAAAGGTAACGTAATTGAACGTGCTCCTTATAAAGCAGAGCTTGATGCAAGCGATATTGAAAAGGGCACATATCCTCACTACATGTTAAAAGAAATTGATGAACAGCCATTAGTAACTAGAAAAATCATTGCTAAATACCGTAATGAAAATGGTGGTCTAACGGTTGATGAAGATATCGTAAATGCAGTTAATGCAGCAGATCGAATTTATATTATTGCAGCGGGAACTAGTTACCATGCTGGTTTAATCGGTAAGCAATTCATTGAAAATTGGGCGAAGACTCCAGTAGAAGTGCATATTGCAAGTGAGTTTTCTTATAATATGCCATTACTATCAGCAAATCCATTATTTATCTTTATCTCACAAAGTGGTGAAACCGCAGATAGCCGCTCAGTACTAGTGCAAATTAAAGAGCTTGGTCACAAAGCGTTAACGATTACGAATGTGCCAGGATCTACTTTATCTCGTGAAGCGGATTATACGATGTTATTACATGCGGGCCCTGAAATCGCTGTTGCTTCTACAAAAGCATATACAGCACAATTAGCTGTTCTTTCCATTCTTGCAGCAGTTGCAGCTGAAGGAAAAGGCCGCTCATTGGAATTTGATTTAACAAAAGAACTTGGTATTGTAGCAAATGCAATGGAAGTACTTTGTGATCAAAAAGAAGAAATGGAAGAAATTGCGAAGGAATACTTTGCAACAACTAGAAATGCTTTCTTTATCGGACGCTCTGTAGACTATTATGTTGGATTAGAAGGAGCATTAAAGCTGAAAGAAATCTCTTACATTCAAGCAGAAGGTTTTGCTGGTGGAGAATTAAAGCATGGTACAATTGCTCTTATTGAGAATGGTACACCAATTATTGCTTTATCAACTCAAGAACACGTCAACCTAAGTATTCGTGGGAATGTAAAAGAAGTTGTGGCACGTGGTGCAAATCCATGTATCATTTCTATGAAAGGCTTAGAAGAAGAAGACGATCGCTTCGTTCTTCCACTTGTTCATGAACAGCTTGCACCTTTAGTATCAGTAGTACCATTACAACTGATCTCTTACTATGCAGCATTACACCGTGGCTGTGACGTTGATAAGCCACGTAACCTTGCTAAGAGTGTGACGGTTGAGTAATTTTAAATAATAACGAATAAACAAATGTAGTTTTAAAATAAAGATTGATTAAAAAGATAGCCTCGATTCCCGGGGCTTTTTTTTAATTCTTATATAATGCGCCATCCACGACTAAAGAAGTGTCGCTGTCCATTACCGGACGGTGAGATGGTCGGCATAAAAATATTGGCAAGGTCAATACACTTTTTCTAGCTGTAACAGATGCTGTTCAACTAGTAGTACATTATAGAGCAGATGTACTTCGAAAATAACGATAGTGAATAACTTGCAATTGGTATGACTAAAGAATTAAATAATCAGGGAATATATTAAAAACAAATATATAGCTTCAGCCCTTTTTTATCAGGGCTGAAGCCTCCACAGGTCACTTTACAGGGTACAGTTCGATGCATAATGCCTTTTAAGTTTTCTCGTTCTTTTAGTTCGGAAAATACCAAGGTACCCTTTATTTTTGAAATAAAACCCGATCTACAATATCCTGTACTGTCCGGATACGCATTTCAAGAAACTCCTTTTCATCCAAATGGCTACTATAAAATTTATATAAGGCATTTCGATGGGAGTAGAAGAAGTAACAAGATCCTAAAAGGGAAATCAAATAATCGACTGGCTCATCAATGATTCTAATTTCTCCTTTTGTGACTCCCTCGAAGTATAATGCTATAACCTTTTGAAAATAGAGGTTTTGTTCGTATAAATTGTCAAAAAGGCTATTGCCATTATTAACAGCTTGATCCATGATTTTTACAAAAGTCGGGTTATAATGAATAAACGTTGTGAAGTGCCTTATTACAAGTAACATTTTTTCTCTAACAGTTAAAGAAGAGGGTATTTTTAATTCTGTTGGTGCTGCTTTTTTAAATAAATAGTTAATCGTTGATACATAAAGCTCTTCTTTGCTTTTAAAATGATAATAAATTAGAGCCTTATTTACGCCAGCTTCAATTGCAATCCGATCTACTCTTGCCCCTTCGTACCCCTTATCGGCAAATTCAGTTAATGCCGTCTCCAAAATCTTTTCTTTACCAGAAATTGTCTCTGTCATTTGTACTGATCTTCCTTTAATTAGACATTACTAACATGCTTAATTGAATTTTTTATATCAATTTTCTCCGAAACTAGCCAAGCACTCTCATATGCTGGCAATCCTAGGCCTCCACGACCAGACGTAGAATCTCCAACAAAATAGAGGGAATCCACATTCTTACTTTCAAATGGAATGAGTTTATTACCAGTATGTCTTGCAATTCCGTTCACCATTGCCCTATTTATTATTCTTGATCCAACTGTGTGCTGTCTCCATCCGGTATAGACGCTGTCGAGAATTCTTTCTACTGATTTTTTGGACTGCTCTGCATGGCAATCGTCTTGCTGCTCCTGTTTACTTAAAAACTTTAAACACGAGAGTAGCTGCCCGTTATTTGTAACCGATGAAGGAACATTTAAGGTGTAATCATTCATATATACGTTTTCGTCAAGATCCAATATGTTTGTTATATCTTTTCTTAAAGGCTTAGATAGCATTAAATCATAAACATATACAAACTGTGGTGTTTGGTTAAAATAGGGGCTAAGTTCTTCAATTAAAGAATCATTTTTAATCATATTCTCTATAGCTTGAGGAGGCAAGTTCAATACAACATTTTCTGCATATAAGTTTTGTTCCTTTGTTTCAACCCCTACCACTTTTCCATCTTGAATAATAAGCGCTTCGACCTTACAACCTAATTGGATTTCTCCACCGTTTACTAAAATATGTGTTTTTAACTTATCCAATAATTCATCATATGCTGCATATGCAAGTGGCTCGTTGTTTGAATATTCACAGTTTGCAAGCTCGACAAAAGCGTTCATGGAATAACAATCCAATGCTCCATCATAGACGGATAGAGTTGCATATGCCTTGATTACCTTTGCTATAGTTCCATCTTTTATGTTTTCGTTTATCCAATCCTCTACTGTTACATTAGGATCGAACGTTGGCTTTGATTTCACCATTTGGATGAATTTTTTTAAAAACACAAAATGATTCATCATCCCATGAATGGCAGGTGATGTTAGAATACCTGATCCTAAAGGGGTAGATAGTAATTTGCTATCCTTAAAGAGCTTGAATTTAGATAGACTTGCTTTATTATATGTTAAATTAATGTTTAACTCTTTGAAGATACTTTTTACGGGGTGTGCTTTTGGAGCCAAGATGGCATGGGCTCCATAACCTAAGGTAAACCCATCCTTTTTTAAAACGTGTGACCTGCCACCTAAAATTGGTGATCGTTCAACTACTGTGACTTGATGTCCCCTTCCTGCTAATAAACCTGCTGTAAATAACCCACCTAAACCTGCTCCAACAACAAGAACCTTTTTCATTAACATCACCCCATGGAATAATTTGTTAATTATAATTTAGACTAACTAGTTAGTTAAGTCAATAACTAAAATTTATATAATGATTTAACCTGTATTGTTATTACAGTTTTATTAAATATTTTTCAGTGTGACTATATTTGAAGGGATGGGTAAAGATGGCATCCGATATCAACTTCAAAATTCTTAGAAAAAGAAGATTAGAGGAAAAATTAATAATAATGATTGAACAAGTTGAACAGTAAGCATTTGTTCTTTTCTATGAACCTTGGAAATTTAAAGGTGGTTACCTATTAAGGTCTATGAAGAAACGGATAAAGAGCTAATAGTTTGTGTTCAGACTATCTATCATTATATAAATTTTTAGAAAAAAGCGTTTACAAAATAAACTCTTACACTTATAATAATGTTAACAAGTTAAGAATCGTGCTGATGAGTTATTGAGAGACAGCCATTTGCTTTAATAGGGGATTTTATATCCTATTAATGCAGGTGGCTGTCTTTTTCTTTTTCAGCACATTGCATTCAAGTTTTTTATGAAAGAGTATGAAGGGGGATATAACAGTGTCAGCATTTTTAGGGGAAATTATAGGAACGATGATTTTAATTATTTTCGGTGGTGGTGTAGTAGGTGGTGTTGTGCTTAATAAATCAAAGGCACAGGACTCTGGTTGGATTGTTATTACATTAGGCTGGGGGTTTGCAGTAGCATTTGGAGCTTATGCTGTTGGAAGTGTAAGCGGTGCACATTTAAATCCAGCGGTTACAATTGGTTTCGCCTCTATTGGTGCGTTCCCATGGGCAGATGTTCCATCATATATTGCCGGGCAAATGATCGGGGCATTCCTCGGTGCTACGATTGTATGGTTATATTATTACCCACACTGGCAGGCAACGGAAGATAAAGCTGCAAAATTAGCGGTCTTTTCTACAGATCCAGCCATTGCACATACACCTTCTAACTTTATAAGTGAAGTGATAGGTACAGCTGTTTTAATTTTTGGTCTCCTATCAATTGGTGCTAACGAATTTACAGAAGGGTTAAATCCGATTATAGTTGGTTTCTTTATCACAGCCATTGGATTATCACTAGGTGGTACAACAGGTTATGCAATAAATCCTGCACGTGACCTAGGTCCGCGTATTGCACACTTTTTACTCCCGATTGCAGGGAAAGGTTCTTCTAACTGGAAATATGCTTGGATTCCTGTTATAGGTCCAATTGTTGGTGGTGTTCTTGGTGCACAATTTCATCACGCGGTGTTTGTTGGTGGTTCTATTAACGCCCTTTATATTTTAATAGGATTATTAGTAGTAATTGCGTTGGTTGTAAAAGTATCTCACACAAATAAAGGAATTGTAGCAAAAAAACAAGAAATAATGTAAATATATATAACTACGAATTTCGGAGGTAATCATATGGAAAAGAAATATATTTTATCGTTAGATCAGGGTACAACAAGCTCCAGAGCTATTCTATTTAATAAAAAGGGTGAAATTGTTGAGGTTGCTCAAAGAGAGTTTCCTCAGTATTTTCCAAAACCAGGCTGGGTGGAACATAATCCACAAGAAATTTGGAGCTCTATCTTAGCAGTTATTGCAGAAGTTCTTGCTAAAAAAGATATTTCGCCAAAAGAAATTGCAAGCATCGGAATTACGAACCAACGTGAAACAGCAGTAGTATGGGACCGTGAAACTGGAAAGCCTGTCTACAATGCGATTGTCTGGCAATCAAGACAAACAGCAGATATTTGTGAAGAGCTAAAAGAAAAAGGATATAATGATCTTTTTCGTGAAAAAACAGGCTTATTAATAGATGCCTATTTTTCAGGAACAAAGGTTAAATGGATTCTTGACCATGTTGAAGGTGCAAGAGAAAAAGCGAACGAAAGGAAACTTTTGTTTGGAACAATTGATACATGGTTAATCTGGAAACTATCAGGTGGGCAGAAGCATGTTACTGACTATACAAATGCGTCAAGAACACTAATGTATAATATCTACAATTTAGAATGGGATAAAGAAATTTTGGAGATTCTAGATATCCCACAATCGATGCTACCTGAAGTTTGTTCTTCATCAGAAGTTTATGCAGAAACAGTAGATTATCACTTTTTTGGTGAAGCTGTTCCAATTGCAGGGGTGGCAGGTGACCAGCAGGCTGCATTGTTTGGGCAGGCTTGCTATGAAAAAGGGATGGCAAAAAACACATATGGAACAGGTTGCTTTATGTTAATGAATACAGGTGAAAAAGCAGTTCCATCAGCAAATGGATTGTTAACAACAATTGCTTGGGGCGTTGATGGGAAAGTTGAGTATGCTCTAGAAGGAAGTATTTTTGTTGCGGGGTCTGCAATTCAATGGTTACGTGATGGAATTAAAATGATTGAAAATGCCCCACAATCAGAAGACTATGCTTCAAAGGTCGATTCGACTGATGGCGTATACGTCGTTCCTGCTTTCGTAGGATTAGGCACACCTTATTGGGATAGTGATGCACGAGGTGCGGTGTTTGGATTAACTCGTGGAACAACGAAAGAACATTTTGTACGTGCAACCCTTGAATCTCTTGCTTATCAAACAAAGGATGTATTAACAGCAATGGAAGCAGACTCAGGAATTGAACTGAAAAAATTACGCGTAGATGGTGGAGCAGTGAAAAACAATATGCTCATGAATTTCCAAAGTGATCTTCTCAATGTTCCTGTAGAGCGTCCAGTTATAAATGAAACAACAGCTTTAGGAGCTGCTTATTTAGCAGGTTTAGCAGTAGGCTTCTGGAAGGACCGTGAAGAAATTGCCTCACAATGGAAGGTAGATCAATCATTTGATCCTACTATGGATGAGGATCAAAGAAATGAGCTATATGAAGGCTGGCAGGAAGCAGTAAAGGCAACAATGAGCTTTAAGCCAAATAAAAAGGGTAAAAAGCAAACGACTTAATTGAAAATTAAGAAAAACCCTGCTATAATGTATATATCTAAAAGTTAATAAAAAATTGGTCTTGAGACGTTTTGAGGGGACCACAACAAAGCTGTAAAAGGATTTCTTTACAGTTCATGTTGTGGTCCCCTTTTTTGTTGTTTTACCTACAATTTGAAAGGATGATAAACAATGACACAGTTTTCTAGCATAAATCGTTCAAAATATTTAGAAGAAATGGAAGCGAGCACTTTAGATCTACTAGTTATCGGTGGTGGAATTACAGGAACAGGAATTGCTTTAGACGCCCAGGTTCGTGGTTTAAAAACGGGATTGATTGAGATGCAGGATTTTGCTGCAGGTACCTCTAGCCGATCTACAAAACTAGTACATGGAGGCTTACGCTATTTAAAGCAATTCGAGGTAAAGCTAGTAGCAGAGGTTGGAAAAGAGCGGGCAATTGTCTATGAAAATGCCCCACATGTTACAACACCTGTCTGGATGATGTTGCCTATCATTGAAAATGGAACATTCGGTAAGTTTTCCACTTCAATAGGCTTAAAAGTATATGATTATTTAGCTGGAGTTAAGAAGGTTGAAAGAAGGAAAATGCTGAACAAAACAAATTCAATCGAACGCGAACCTCTTTTACGTGAACAGGGCTTAAAGGGATCTGGGGTGTATGTTGAATATCGAACAGATGATGCGCGATTAACATTAGAAGTAATGAAAGAAGCGGTAAACAGAGGTGTTTTGGCAGCTAATTATACAAAAGCAGAAGAATTTATTTATAACAAAGGAAAAGTCATTGGAGTTCAAATTCAGGATTTACTAACTGGTGAGAAGCGGAAAATTTACGCAAAGAAAATTGTAAATGCTGCAGGTCCATGGGTTGATACGTTAAGAGAGAAGGACAAATCAAAGAAAGGGAAATATTTGCACTTAACAAAAGGTGTTCACCTTGTTATTGATTCGTCACGTTTTCCTCTAAAAGAAGCAGTGTATTTCGACACTCCTTTTAATGACGGTAGAATGATGTTTGCTATACCGCGTGATAACAAAGCATATGTAGGCACAACTGATACAAATTACAAAGGCTCAATTAGCCACCCTAGAATGACAGTAGAGGACAGAGATTATATTTTAAAAGCTACTAATTATATGTTTCCAAATCTAAACTTAACAACGAATGATGTTGAATCAAGCTGGGTAGGCTTACGTCCTCTTATTCACGAAGAAGGAAAAGATCCTTCAGAGATTTCTAGAAAGGATGAAATCTTTGTCTCACCGTCCGGCTTAGTGACAATCGCTGGAGGAAAGCTAACAGGTTATCGCAAAATGGCAGAAGGTGTTGTAAATCTTGTATTAGAAGAACTAAGGGGAAAAAATTATCCTGCATGTACGACAGACCAGATTATTCTTTCAGGTGGAGATGTTGGTGGTTCCAATCAGTACCCTAGTTTCGTGAAAGAACAGGTTCAGAAAGGGATAAATTTAGGTCTAACAGAGGAAGAAGCAACGAAGCTAGTGAAACGATATGGATCAAATATTTCTGCCCTCTATGAAGTAATCAAACATAGGGGACATGAAGCGGAGACTGCTGGACTTTCGTTAGAAGTATATGCATCCCTTATTTATGGAATTGAACAAGAAATGGTAGGAACACTATGTGATTTCTTCATTAGAAGAACTAGTGCATTATTCTTTGATATAAATTGGGTGATCAAGTGGAAAGAACCGGTTACAAAATTCATGGCAACTATTTTCTCTTGGTCGCTTGAAGAAGAACAACGTTTCCGTGATGAGTTAGAAAAACACATATATGATGCCACTGTTCCTGTAGATTATGATGAACATCCACATGCTAAAAGTGTATAGAAGGGGTGAGGTCCACTATGTTTGAAAATCAACAGGTGTTACCTGCGACCAAATCAATGAAGGATTTTGAGCGGGTCCTTTCTACTAAAAATGTCGAGTTTATCGTAATGCTAGAAGTGCATATCGCTCAATTAGATAATATTATGAAGCTAGCAAAAGCAAATCATAAAAAAATCCTCTTACATGCAGATTTAATACAAGGTTTAAAGAACGATGAGTACTCAGCAGAGTTTTTATGTCAAAAAATAAAGCCTGATGGAGTTATTTCAACAAGAGCAAGTGTATTAAAGACAGCTAAAAAAAATGGTATTTTATCGATTCAGCGTCTTTTTTTGCTTGATACTTTGGCAATTGATACAAGTTACAGCTTAGCGCAAAAGGTTCAGCCTGACTTTATAGAAGTTCTACCAGGCTGTGTACCACATTTGATTCAAAAAGTAAGTCAGGAAACAAATATTCCTGTAATAGCAGGCGGCTTAATAACAAATCAAGAGGAAGTAACTAGTGTGTTAAAAGCAGGTGCACATGCTGTAACAACGTCCCGAAAGGAATTGTGGAGGATATAATTTGTAAGAAGGATTTGTTCCGGTTTTATTGGAACAATCATAGTAAAAGTAGGTTGAATGATGTTACGATACAAGCGGAATCGGGACGCAGAAGCGGCAACCAAGCTAGGAGGTGTCCGATACAGGGGAATCGGGACCCAAAAGGAGCAACCAAGCTAAGATGTGTCCTGATAAAAGGCGAATCGGGACGCAAAAGTAGTAGAACAGCAAAGATGTGTCCCGATACAAGCGGAATCGGGACCCGAAAGGACGAAAGGAGCAGAACAGCTAAGATGTGTCCTGATAAAAGGCGAATCGGGACCCAAAAGTAGCAACCAGGCTAGGATGTGTCCCGATACAAGCGAAATCGGGACGCAAAAGGAGCAGAACAGCCAAGATGTGTCCCGATACCAGAGGAATCGGGACCCAAAAGCAGCAACCAAGCTAGGATGTGTCCCGATACAAGCGAAATCGGGACGCAAAAGGAGCAGAACAGCCAAGATGTGTCCCGATACCAGAGGAATCGGGACCCAAAAGCAGCAACCAAGCTAGGATGTGTCCCGATACAAGCGAAATCGGGACGCAAAAGGAGCAGAACAGCCAAGATGTGTCCCGATACCAGAGGAATCGGGACCCAAAAGCAGCAACCAAGCTAGGATGTGTCCCGATACAAGCGAAATCGGGACGCAAAAGGAACAGAACAGCCAAGATGTGTCCCGATACAAGGAGAATCGGGACCCAAAAGCATCAAGCCAGCTAAGATGTGTCCCGATACAAGCGGAATCGGGACCCAAAAGCAGTAACCAGGCTAAGATGTGTCCCGATACAAGCGGAATCGGGACCCAAAAGCATCAACCAGGCCAAGATGTGTCCTGATACAAGAGGAATCGGGACCCAAAAGTAGCAACCAAGCTAAGATGTGTCCCGATACAAGCGGAATCGAGACCCAAAAGTAGCAACCAAGCTAAGATGTGTCCTGATACTAGGAGAATCGGGACCCAAAAGCAGCAAAACAGCAAAGATCTGTCCCGATACAAGTAGAATCGGGACCCAAAAGGAGCAGAACAGCAAAGATGTGTCCCGATACAAGCGAAATCGGGACCCAAAAGCAGCATCTAGGCTAAGATGTGTCCCGATACAAGTAGAATCGGGACCCAAAAGTAGCATCTAGGCTAAGATGTGTCCCGATACAAGCGGAATCGAGACCCAAAAGCATCAAGCCAGCAAAGATGTGTCCCGATACCAGGCGAATCGGGACCCAAAAGCAGCAACCAAGCTAAGAATTGTCCCGATACAAGTAGAATCGAGACCCAAAAGCAGTAACCAGGCCAAGATGTGTCTCGATACAAGCGAAATCGGGACCCAAAAGCAGCATCTAGGCTAAGATCTGTCCCGATACAAGCAAAATCGGGACCCAAAAACAGTAACCAAGCAAAAAGCTGTCCCGATACAAGCACAGCCGGGACAGCTTTTTTCTGTAGCTATAAAATTCATATCTCTTCAATAACCTCTACTACAGACAGCATCAAAAACTCTTAATGAATGATTATTTATTTAGAGATTCCGATAAAAACTCAATCACCTGATCTGGAGTTTTTGCATTTGCGCTATGTAAGTGTGCTTGTTTTTCACCATCTTTAAATACTAATAAACTTGGAATACCCATTACATCATATTTTTCTGCAATTTCGGGAAGGTCATCTTTGTTTATTTCATACATTGATACATTTCCTACCTCTTCAAATACAGTTGGTAGAAACATGTCCATTCTTTTACAGTCTGGGCACCAGTCTGTAAAAAATTTAAGGACTACTGGTTCATTACCATTAATAAGCTCTTGAAATTGATTTTCTGTTTTTACATGTTCCATGCTATCACCTCTACCCTTATTTTATCCAATACTCGACCAAAAAACAGTAATTTGCTTACTTAAACTATTATAGGAAAAAACTAGATGGTCATCCACCTATCATAGCTTGATTCTTTAGAAAGTAGGGTATAAAGTATTGATGACACAAAGGATGCTCAGTTCAAGTTAGTTGACGACATTCCTTTTCAACCTTATACTCACTTACAATAAGTAAGTTAAGAATAGATAGCCTATAAAGGGGAGAAACCTAATGGTAGAAACAATAAAAGATATCCCTCTAAATATAATAAAAGAAAAAGTAAAGATTGTTCCTCATAATCAAGGAGCTACGTATATTGTGGGACCAATAAACCTCCCAGTTCAATTAGATGGCAAAACCGAATTCTTCAAATGGTATTGCTGGCTGGAGGCTGAAGCTGAACAGGACTCAGCTGAAACATTTGAATCAATCATAAGAAAATTACCTAGTGCAGACTTATCAAAACATCAGCAATCAAGTGTGCTTGTTTATGGTGATTTTGCTCATAATGATGAAGCTCTTATACGTATGCATAGTATTTGTCATACAGGTGATATCTTTGGAAGTAAAAGATGTGATTGTGGATATCAGCTTAAACAAACTTTGAAAATGATTACAGAACATGGTACAGGAGCTCTTTTTTATCTTGCTGATCATGAAGGAAGAGGTATTGGATTATTCAGTAAGGCTCTTGCATACCTCCTACAAGAAGAGGGCTTAGATACAGTGGAGGCAAATGAGGCACTTGGTTTCTCGGATGATCAAAGAAATTATGATGATGCGATTCGTGTATTGAAAACTCTTCGTCAATTACCGGTAACGCTAATTACGAATAACCCACTTAAACTAAAGGCATTGCAAGATTCAGGTGCAAATGTCTCAGGTCGTATTCCCTTATGGGGGGATATATCGAGCTTTAATCAACGCTACCTAGAAACAAAAATGGAGAAGGCTGGCCACTTTAGAGGAGGCTATACCGTTGAATGAACATGAGTTTTATATGAAGTTAGCAATTGAGAATGCCGCCGCTATGAAGGGGCAAACAGATCCAAACCCATTGGTAGGGGCTGTCGTTGTAAATCATAATCGAATTGTTGGTGTAGGAGCTCATTTAAAGGCTGGAGGACCACATGCAGAAATACATGCACTTAATATGGCAGGAGAACAGGCAAGAGGTGGCACAATGTATGTAACGTTGGAACCATGTTCTCATTATGGACGTACAGGACCATGTGCTGTAGCCATCGTTGAAGCGGGTATTAAGAAGGTATATGTGGCTACTCTTGACCCTAACCCGATTGTTGCAGGAAATGGTGTTAACATCCTTAAAGAAGCAAATATTGAAGTGGTAGTAGGAATTTGTGAAAAAGAGTCACGTGAAATGAATGAAGTGTTTAATAAATTCATTGTTTCAAAAATGCCTTTTGTGACGTTAAAATCTGCTACAACGTTAGATGGTAAAATTTCATCTTTTACATCTGATAGCAAGTGGATTACTTCTGAAGAGGCACGTAAGGATGTTCATCAATTACGTCATGAACATACTGGAATTTTAGTAGGGGTCCAAACGGTGATAAAAGATGATCCTGAATTAACGACTAGAATTGAACATGGTCGTAATCCGGTTCGAATTATTTTGGATAGCCAATTAAGAACACCACTTCATTCAAAGGTGGTAAAAGATCAAAAAGCCGAAACATGGATTTTTACTTCAAAAAAATTCGATAAAGAGATAAAAAAGGCGCTTGAAGACCATAATGTGAAAATCTTTGTAACAAATGGTGAAGAGCGTGTAAACATTCAAGAAGTGCTAAGAATACTAGGGGAGAATTCTATTTCCTCTGTTTTAATTGAAGGTGGAGGAGAAGTGAATGCTTCTTTTTTAGCAGAGCAGTTAGTTGATAAAGTAGTTGTTTATATGGCTCCAAAAATTATCGGTGGAAAGCAAGCCCCAGGCTTTATCGGAGGCCAAGGAATTGAAAAGATGGCCGATGCCATTGATCTGCAGCATTTAGATATCATTAAAATTGGGCCAGACTATAAGTTTGTAGGGTATCCTCACTATAAAGAAGCATGATGTTATACGCATCATGCTTTTTCATTATCTATTTTGTTTTCTTGTTCTTTGTTGTGAAAATGAAAAGAATAGGTTACAATAAAACCAAGTAATCTTATATGAATTATAATGTATATAATATAAATGAATTTATCCACATTAGCCTAAGGGGGATTATAGATGAAAAAAGAAGTATATCCAGTTATAAAGGGTGCAGAAAGTTTATATTTCTCTGGTAATAGTACAGGAATCTTATTATGTCATGGATTTAACGGTACACCACAAAGCATGGAGTATATAGGGAAGCAACTTGCTAAGCTTGGGTACACTGTGTCAATTCCTCGTCTTAAAGGGCATGGGACAAATGTTGAAGATATGAAAAATTGCGTTTATAACGAATGGATTTCAGATTTACAGATAGCATTTGATGAATTAAAAAAGAACTGCGACCATGTTTTTGCAGTTGGTCAGTCCATGGGCGGTGCCTTAACAATTCAACTCGCTGCTAATACAATAGTGAATGGAATCTTCTTAATTAATGCAGCTGTAACAGATGTTGCTTATAAACAATACAGCGATGAAACAAAGCCGAAAATGATTGAAGAAGGGGAGCCGGACATAAAAAAGCCTGCTGTCCATGAAATAACGTATGAATCTGTTCCGTTAGAGGCTGTACATCAGCTGTTAGATTTAATGGATGATACAAAAAATAAAACCAAGTATATCACAACCCCTACTGTTATTTTTAAATCATCAGTTGATCATGTTGTTCCACCAGCAAATTCTGATTTTATTTATGAGCAAATTTCTTCAGTTGATAAGAGGATAATAGAATTAAAAAACTCATATCATGTTGCATCAATGGATTATGATGCACAGCTTATTGTGGATAACATAAATCACCATATTCAGAGTTTAAATGCTGGTATATCAGTAACAGAGCTGGTAAATAGCTAATGGTTTATGAAGGTGAAGTGGATAACTCTCGAGTTATCCACATGCTTTTCCACATATTATAAAAGTTATTAACAGTTGTGAAAACGTTTTAAATATTTGACTATTTTTCAAGAGATATTAAATGCTTGTCTATTAAAAGTTGTATACGTTTGCAAAAATGTTCGAATTTAAACAAAGAAATGCTATAATTTGTAATTATATAAGTGAAAAATTAGTACAGAGGGAGATTACATGACGATAGCTATTCGAAAGATGAATGAAGGAGATATAGAACAAGTACAACATGTTGCTAGATCTAGTTGGCGGACTACATATAATGGAATTATTCCTGATTCCACTCAAGAGAATTTTGTTGCAACTGCATATTCTTCTGAAATGTTACTCAAAAGACTTAATGAAACACTTTTTTTAGTAGCAGAAGAAGAGGATGAAATTATTGGTTTTGCAAATTTTACTCCTCTAAAAGATGAGAGAAAGGTAGAATTAGGGGCCATTTATCTTTATGAAGAATACCAAGGAAAGGGTATTGGTACGGACTTATTAAAAGCGGGGATACAGCACTTAAACGATGTTAAGAAAATATATGTAAATGTAGAAAAAGAAAATCTGGCTGGTGTCAATTTTTATAAATCAAAAGGGTTTATAATTGAAACGGAATATGAGGATTTGTTTGATGGTCATGTATTACAAACTGTAAGAATGGTACTAGATCATTATTGATAAAATAAATTATTAGTGCTCAGGGAGTCTTTTTGGTAAGTAGGCCAAGAAAGAGTCTCCCTTTGGACACTAAATATAAACTCTCGCAGAACTGCTATGAAAGCTGCCTAGATGGGTCTGGTTTAATTGTTTGAGCAGGGCGGCTGCTTCTTGATATGTAACTATGCAACACCATGCCGATCATGACAAAGGCCATTCCTAATAAAGACATACCTGTAGGAAGAGGTGAAGCGAGAAATATAATTTCTCCAATTAGTACAAAAAGGACCTGAATCGATTGAGTTGCCTCTACAGCTGCAAGTTGAGCCATATTGTGTTGAACTAAATTTGTTGCTTGAAAGAAAAGTAGAGTAGCAATTAAACCTGAACAAATTGCAACCCAAAATGATTGGATTGTCTGCGTTTTACTTGGAAGGCCTGTCGTAAAGATAGCGATAATAGCAAAAATAATCCAAAGTGGTAAGCTTCCAATTGTCATCCCCAATACTCTTTGAAAAACATCCAATCTTCCTTCACAAACCGCCATCATTTTCCGATTACCCAGCGGATAAGCAAAGGAGGCAATGAGAACTGGAATAATCGTTAATAAAACAGGCATGATTGATAACTGACTTGCATGTTCAAATTGCATTAATGCTACCCCGAAGATAATGATAAGAGACATGCTTAAGCCTCTTAATGGAATCTTACCTCTCACCTTTACAGATCCATTGACTGTTTGGACTTTTTCATAAAATAGTGGTGCAAGTAGAGAACCTGAAAGGATTGTCATTTGCCATGTGGCCGCAATTAGCCAACCTGGTCCATAAGCTCCTGCAAAGCAAATAGGTGCATAAAATAATCCGAATCCTACTGTTCCCCATAAAAGCCATTTTAGAGGATTTTTTTTCATCTCTATAAGAAGAGGCTGCCACTTTTTTCTCCACATAACGAAAAGAAGTAAAAAAGGAAGCATAAAAAAATAACGTAAAGAAGAACTCCATAACCAGCTACCTCCGGAAAGCTCCATGGAACGATTTAACACAAACGTAAAAGCAAAAAAGAAAGAAGAACAAACTCCTAATAAGATTGCCCGCATTGCGAAGCCTCCAATCATCTCCATTAAATGGAAAAGTGTGTTTAACATAATATAACATACAATTGTTTAATTTAGTGTGTTTTTTTGTAAAATTCAATCCTTTCTTTTAACATAAGATATTGTCCAGAAGATCTTTCGTCCATATAATGAAAATAACAAAGTCAAATAAAGGGAGAGTGTAGAGATGAGGAAAAGCCTTCAATATCCTATTGGTGAATTTAAGAAACCTAAGCATGTATCTCAGAAAGACATCGAAGGGTGGATAGAAGATATAGAAAATACTCCCAAGCAAGTGAAGTTAGCTCTTGAGGGTCTTTCAGAGCCTTTGCTAGATACATCATACCGACCAGGTGGATGGACGGTTAGACAAGTGGTTCATCATCTGGCAGACAGTCATATGAATAGTTATATTCGCTTTAAATTAGCCCTAACTGAAGATCGTCCAACTATTAAAGCATATGATGAAAAAACATGGGCAGCTTTACCTGATACGAAATTACCATTATCTATCTCTATTAATCTCCTTGAATCTTTACACGAACGATGGGTATTTTTATTAAAATCGATGTCTATGTCTGACTTTGAAAAAACATTCGTTCATCCTGAAACAAATAAGGAAATCTCCTTATCTACTAATGTTGCATTATACTCGTGGCATGGAAAGCATCATATAGAACATATAAAGTTAGTAAGAGTTCATTAAAAGAGCCAGCAGTCCTAATTATATAGGGCTGCTTTTTTTAGTAAGCTTAAAGGGGCAAAATCAAATAAAACAGTTATTACTTTCACATAATTCTTCATCCAGTTGAATATGATGTACAAGCATCTATCAATATTGGGGGTAAAGAATTTGAATTTCTTATTCAGCTACGTATTTCTAGGGGTTTCACTAGCAGCACCCATAGGCCCTGTAAACGCAGGTCAAATTGATCGGGGCATAAAAGGAGGATTCCTTCATGCCTGGCTGTTTGGTTTAGGGGCAACAACTGCTGATGTTGTATATATGGTGTTAGTGTATTTAGGGTTTGTAAACTTTTTGCAAATCCCGACAGTGAAAATGTTTCTATGGTTTTTTGGCTTTTTTGTTTTAGTATATACGGGTATTGAAAGTTTAATGGCAGCTAAAAAACATACGTTCACAACTAGTAGAGTAAATCTCCGCTATTCTAAGTCCTATTTTTCAGGCTTTTTTATGTCTTTACTTAACCCTCTAAGTATTTTATTTTGGATAGGAATTTATGGGGCAATTCTCGCCAACACCACAATTGGAAATGGTGGAACACAACTTCTTATTTGTAGTGCTGCCATCCTATCAGGAGTTTTATTATGGGATTTCACGATGGCGATGTTTGCTAGCGTATTAAGAAGATATTTAACAACAACCCTTCTTGCTGTTATATCTACAATTTCAGGTATTTCTTTAATTTTGTTCGGCTTATATTTTGGCTATCAAGGCTTTTTATTGCTTCTTTAACATTGAGAAAAACTCCCGATTCGTTTGATTTGTGAAAAATAGGGTAAATAGTGAAAAACGATACCGGGGTGCCAAAACATGATTAATTCGTTTAAAAAACAATTTAGTGTTCCTAACGGCTTACTTGGAAGAGTGGCTGGAATCATTATGGCAATGGAAAATAAGAAGTTAAACAAATGGACTCTTTCTCATTTACATATAGATGGTAGTGATCGTATTCTTGAGGTTGGCTATGGTTCAGGAAAGTGTATAGAGTACATGTTAAAAGCCAATAGAACGATTAAGATTGACGGTCTTGATGTTTCGAAAACGATGAAAGCCCAGGCGGAACATAGACTAGGGAATTATGTTGAGAGTGGACAAGTGACTCTTATGCTAGGTGATGTTGAGAAAGTAAGGTTGGATGAGGAAAAATACGATAAAGTTGTCACAGTGAACAATTATACAATTTGGTCCCATCCTGAAAGAGGATTACAACGTCTCCATCAGGTAATGAAAATAGGAGGAAAAATTGCTATTACAATGCAGCCTAGAGAAGAAAATGCCAGTTCTATAAAAACAAGGATGTTTGCGAATCAAATCTACAAGAACCTTTCTGATTGTGGTTTTTCTGAAATAAACATCTTTTATAAGCGAATACATCCAGAATTAGCAGTTTGTGTAACAGCCGTTAAGAAGGGATAAAAAATCATGAGTGAAAGGAAACAAGCCATTCACTCATGATTTTTTTATTCTGAATTTATTTTTCCATCATGCTACTTACCATACCGATTAGTATACCTAAAAGGGCTCCCCCAGCAACTTCAGCAGGTTGATGACCTAGAAGCTCATTTAATTCCTTTTCCTGCTTTACATGAAATAAACCGGGCATATGTCCGGATAATACCTCAATGTCTGCATCAATATCATTTACAATCTTTGCGATTTCGCCTGTATGTCGACGAATACCTTGTGCATCATACATAACAATAATTCCAAAGATAACAGCTAATGCAGTATCAGTGGAATTAAACCCCTTTTTCGTTGCAACATATGTTGCCAAAGCAGATACACCGGCTGAGTGAGAACTTGGCATGCCACCTGTTTGGAAAATCGGACGCCAGTCCCAAACATTGTTTTCTTTTTTATGTGTAAAAATTTTAAGCCCTTGTGCGATTCCAATGGCAGATAAAGCTGTCCAGATTCCTCGATTCATTTCTCTCACCTCTATGTATATAGTCTTTAACAAAATAAATTCTATATACAATGATGCTTAAAAAATGTTATGTGAATGAATCTGTATCAAAGGATCATAAAAAAGTTTTAGTGAAGAAAAACATAGAAGACAAAAGCCTTCTATGTTTGTTGTGGAGTAATCCATTTTGTTAACAGTGGAGGTTCATAAGAACGAAATTTCTGGATCAATTGCTCGGGGTCAGAATCTACAATAACCATTGATCGATATTGAGGCTTTAAAAATTGTTCTTGAATCATATGGTCAAAGAAAGCAAGAAGCTTATCGTAATAATGGTTACTGTTCATCATGCCAATTGGCTTTCTATGCTCTCCTAATTGAGCCCAAGTATAAACTTCAAAAAATTCCTCCATTGTCCCAGGTCCACCTGGTAAAACAACAAACCCATCTGATAGCTCTTCCATTTTTGCCTTACGCTCATGCATGGAATGAACAATAATAAGCTCAGAAAGACCAGGGTGGGCAAGTTCACGGTCCATTAGCATTTTAGGTATAACGCCAATCACTTCTCCGCCCGCTTGCAGAGCTGCATTCGCTACTACACCCATAATACCTACTTTAGATCCACCGTATACAAGCGTAATTTCCTCTTTAGCTAATTGAGTACCAAGTTTTGCTGCATCCTCTGAATATAAATCTGAAGCACCTGGACTAGATCCACAAAAAACACAAATTCTTTTCATGTTATCCCCTCCTTGAGTAAGTGTGTGAAAAGGGTTGTAAAAAAGGACTATTCTTTTAAATGAAAAATATACATCTTATTTTAGTTTAGATGGTTTTTCATTATTTGAAAATAAAAAGTACTGGAATTTACAACATCTTTATAAAGAACTTATGTTCATGGTGATAATGACAGAAATGAAATGAAGCTTCTTAATTCAGTTTGAATTTACATAAATTTCTTGTATAAGTGGGACCTTAGATACGTACAGAATTATTTTAGGAGAGATGATAGTGAAATTAGATCTCAGGTGGTTTGTAATGGAGGCGCAAGAAGCATATATTCAAGAATATGAATTAAAAAGTGCGTTAGACTTTTATGAACAACAATTAATTAATAAAAAGGGCAAAATTCTTGAGATAGGTCAAAGTCATTTATTCCTTCTTCCTGATCTTTTGAATCATGGCATCCAAATGGAGGGTCTGGTGGATTCAAAGAAAGGAGAGGAGGCTTGTAAGCAAAAATGTGAGGAGTTAAATCAGACTGCGACCATCTATCAATTGAGCCCGAATGAGTTTAAAAAATCTACTCGTTACGACGCCATTATTATCCCTTTTGGGTCTGTCTTAGCTGTAGAAGAAAGACTTAATTCAATAAAACTTTTAAAAAATGTCTATGATCATCTAAAAAGTAAGGGCACCATTATTGTTGATCTTTTTATACAGGATGAATTTCTTGTTCAGCAAAAGCATAGTATGGTTCAAGAATTTATGAGTGATCTATATGTTTGTGAAAAACAATTAATCAAGCTAGATATGCTCGAACAATCAACAACATATTTGTTATCAGTTGAACGGATAAAAGAAGGAAGGATGATTGAAAAAGAGCAAAAATTACAGCCCTTTATATGGTATGGAATAAAAGAATTCAAGTTGATTTTGGAGAGAATTGGATTTACTAATGTCAAAATGTATAGCAACTACTCAACAACAGAATCAACTAAACCATCCGATAAAAAGGTATTCACATTTATAGGAGAAAAATAACAAATACATAGTAGAAATACTGAACCCTCCTTAGTTCAAGCAATTCATCCTTCTTAAAGACAGAAACGAAATTGAAATCCTATCGTATGATAGAACAAATGGGCAAAAAAAATAGAAAATGTTCGAAAACTTATAACAGAAATAAGGAATCGTTAATAACAATTTTGCCCTAAAGTGATAAAATAAGAATGATGAAAGAGCTGAGGAGGAAAATCCGGATGAAAATGAAGTTAGGCTTAATTTATGGTGGGAAATCTGCAGAGCACAATGTTTCTTTGCAAACAGCCCTAGCCGTTATCAATGCACTGGATATGAGTAAATTTGACATACATCCTATATACATTAAAGAAAATGGAGAATGGGTAAGAGGGAAGGCATTAGATGCTCCTGTAAAAGAAGTAAGTACATTAAGATTGCAGGAGAACGGAGATTCTATTTCACCCGTTACATTAAATACTGAGTTATTTCCTGCAAAGGTTGAGGAGCAGGAAAAAATTGATGTGATCTTTCCGTTGCTACATGGACCAAATGGTGAAGATGGAACGGTTCAAGGATTACTTGAATTATTAAATATTCCATACGTAGGGAATGGTGTATTAGCATCTGCAGCTGGTATGGATAAAGTTGTCATGAAGAATTTATTTGCACAAGCTGGCTTAGCTCAAGCAAAATATGTATCTTTTATAAAAAGTGATTATGTGCAATCACCAGCTGCCAAATATGAGGAAATCGAAGCTGAATTAGGTTATCCATGCTTTGTAAAGCCTGCAAATTTAGGATCAAGTGTTGGCATTAATAAATGTAAAGATAGAGAAAGCTTAGAAGCGGCCATTAAGGAAGCATTTGAGTTCGATCGTAAGGTGATTATTGAAGAAGCGATTGTAGGAAGAGAGATTGAAATTGCCGTTATTGGTAATGATCATCCGGAATGCTCAGTAGTCGGTGAAATTGCTCCTAAAGTGGAATTCTATGATTATAAAGCAAAGTATGAAGATGGAGAAACAGATTTAATCATTCCAGGTAACGTAACTAAAGAGGAATATGAAATGATTAAAGAAATGGCCATCACATCATTTAAGGCAATAGATGGATCAGGCCTAGTTCGCGCTGATTTTTTCTTAACTGAAGACGGCAAGGCTCTTATTAATGAGGTTAATACAATGCCTGGTTTCACTCCATATAGTATGTTCCCGCTAATGTGGAAGCATTCGGGCCTTGAATACCCTCAACTAATAGAAAAGCTTGTTGACCTTGCATTGGAGCGCTATGAACAAAAGCAACAAATTAAACATTCTTTTTAATCAACTAAGCTTATGAAATTCTTAATTATATTTAAAAAGGAACTGAATATGGCATAAATCAGTTCCTTTTTTCTTTAGCACATAAGATTCCTTAAATAGGAGAGGATTTAATGATTACAAGAACACTACTTGATGTACAAAACATGGTGAATGGAGAAGGACTAGAAGAAAAATATCAACATGTTGAAATTTCAGGCGTAACAACTGATTCACGTAAAGTTGAAAGAGATAACTTATTTTTTCCGCTTGTTGGTGACGTGTTCAATGGGCATGAGTTCGTTGACAAAGCAATAAGTAATGGAGCAAAAGCAGTTATATGGCAGAAATCCGAAAAAAACCCTCCAAAAGAAGTGCCATTAATTTTAGTTGAAGACACTTTAGTGGCACTACAAGCTTTTGCAACAGCATATATTAATGAATTACCTAATCTGAAAATTGTCGGTATTACAGGTAGTAACGGTAAAACAACAACAAAGGACATGGTTGCAGCCGTTTTAGAAACAACATATAAAGTACATAAAACACAAGGGAACTTTAATAATCATATAGGTTTACCATTAACCGTTTTAAGTATGAGTGAGGATACAGAAATAGCCGTTTTAGAGATGGGGATGAGTGGTAAAGGAGAAATTGAACTATTATCTGAAATTGCCCATCCGGATGTTGCGGTCATTACAAATATCGGTGAAGCTCATTTAATGGATTTAGGATCTAGAGAAGGAATTGCAGAAGCTAAGCTTGAGATTACTAAAGGCTTAAAAAAAGACGGATTATTTATTTATCACGGCGATGAACCACTTTTACAAGAGAGAGTGCCAGGACTGTCTTTAAAAACAGCTACTTTTGGAGAAGCAAGTTCTAACAATTATTTTCCTTCAAAAATTATTCAAGAACCAACTGGAACATTATTTGAAGTGAATAATGAGGAATACTTTATTCCTGTACTTGGAAAACATAATGTGTGGAATGCTTTAGCAGCCTATGCGGTTGCTGATCATTATGGTATTGAAAAGGATGCAATAAAAAAGGGATTTTCGTCCATGAAATTGACTGGGATGCGTTTGGAGTTAATTCAAGCTAAAAATGGAGCATCAATCATTAATGATGCTTATAATGCAAGTCCTACTTCAATGTTAGCGGCAATTGATCTTATCGAAAATTTAAAAGGTTTTGATCAAAAGATTGTCGTTTTAGGTGATATGCTTGAATTAGGTGATGATGAAGTAGAATATCACCAACAAGTAGGGAGAGAAATAAAGCAAAATAATATTTCCCACATCTTCACTTATGGAAAACTTGGTAAAGAAATTGCAAAAGGTGCAAAAGAAAATCAACCGGTTGATGCAGTTCATCATTATGATCATAAGGATGAATTAATTAAGCATCTTCAGTCAATTGTGAAGGAAAAGGATATTGTACTTGTAAAAGCCTCAAGAGGAATGAAGCTTGAAGAAGTCGTAAATTCATTTGTGTAAGAGGGAAGGGATTAAGGCGTGTATCCCTTCCAGTTGAACGGTAAAGGAGGTTTCTATCATTTGAAAGGATGTCTCTTTATTCATGGTTTCACCGGAGCACCTTATGAGGTGGAACCACTTGCCAGCTATATCAAAAAACAAACTGATTGGATTGTAAAAGTTCCCACTCTCCCTGGACATGGAGTAACTCTTTCATTAAAAGGGCATACATATAAAGAATGGATTTCTCATGCTGAACAAGAACTTCTTTTATTAATGAAAGAGGTGGATGAGGTCTATGTTATTGGGTTTTCAATGGGAGGGGTTATTGCTTCGTATTTAGCTGCTAAATACGAAGTGAAAAAGTTGGTTCTATTAAGTGCTGCTGTTTATTATGTGAATCCTAAACAATTAGCAGTGGATGTAAAAAATATGATAAAAGATTTATTTGGTGGGAAAATTAATAATAATGAACTATTTAACCGGTATAAGAAAAAGATAGTCGAAACACCTTTATCGTCAACTATTGAATTTAGAAAGTTAGTGAAAGAAATAAAGCCCTACATTCAGAAATTAAACATGCCAGTATTAATTGTTCAAGGTGAATGTGATGGAATAGTTCCGGTTAAAAGTGCTTTTTATTTGTACAACACTATTCCCTCTAAACAAAAAGAACTACACTTACTCCCATGCTCTAAACACCATGTTTGTCATGGTGATGATTACGAGGATTTAAAGGAATATGTTGAACGCTTTTTAGGAAATCAACATGAGGAAAGTGCTATTTATAGTTAGCAAGCTGTTCTGACATTAAGTTGAAATAAGAAACCGGTAGTGGTATGATTACATTTAAAGTGTTTGCGGGCTTTAAATAAGGTAAACTGCTGCCCTTGTTGAAATAAGGGCATTTTTTGTTGGCAAATAATCAGAACGGTTTTACTATCTTCTAAGTGTGGGTAGTATAAGAAGAGCAGGCATATCCTTGCCGGTTTTTTAAACATCTGACTGTTTTTCATGATGACACAACAGTTGATAATCTACATTAAGCTTGGCTGATCCCCGAGCATATAGGATTCATTTAAACATCGTTTCATTATGAATACGATATAGATTACCTATAAGGTCTGTAAATATTTACAGCAAACGATATAGAAGGAGTATGAATACATTGACATTAACGTTTCAAGATTTAGGTTTAAGTACGTCATTGATGGAATCAATAAGTAAAATGGGATTTGAAGAACCATCACCAATTCAAGCACAAACGATCCCGTTAGGTTTGCAAAAGAAGGATGTTATTGGACAGGCGCAAACAGGTACTGGTAAAACAGCTGCATTTGGTATTCCGCTTATTGAAAAGATTGATGTGAAAAGTAACAACATTCAAGCTGTTGTTGTTGCTCCAACACGTGAACTTGCTATTCAGGTATCAGAAGAGCTTTACAAAATCGGTTATCACAAACGCTCTCGTGTTCTTCCGATTTATGGTGGTCAAGATATTAACAGACAAATTCGTTCATTAAAGAAAAATCCACATATTATCGTTGGAACACCTGGACGCTTATTAGACCATATTAATCGTAAAACTTTACGTTTAAGCGGCGTTCATACGATAGTATTAGATGAAGCAGATGAAATGTTAAACATGGGCTTCATTGAGGACATTGAATCCATTCTTTCTAATGTACCAGAGGATCGTCAAACATTACTTTTCTCAGCAACAATGCCGGATCCAATCCGTCGTATCGCAGAGAAATTTATGAAAGACCCTGAGCTTGTAAAAGTAAAAGCAAAAGAAATGACAGTTCCAAATATTACACAATATTACCTTGAAACACACGAAAGAAAGAAATTCGATGTTTTAACAAGATTACTTGATATTCAATCTCCTGAACTTGCGATTGTTTTTGGTCGTACAAAACGTCGTGTTGATGAATTATCTGAAGCATTAACGTTAAGAGGTTATACAGCTGAAGGTATTCATGGAGACTTAACACAGGCTAAACGTATGTCTACTCTACGTAAATTTAAAGAAGGTGCAATTGAAGTACTAGTTGCAACAGACGTTGCAGCGCGTGGACTAGATATTTCAGGTGTTACACATGTTTATAATTTTGATGTACCTCAAGATCCAGAAAGCTATGTTCACCGTATTGGACGTACAGGTCGTGCAGGTAAAACAGGTATGGCGATGACTTTCGTTACACCTAGAGAATTAGACATTGTTAAAAACATTGAGCGTACAACAAAACGCAAAATGGATCGTATGAAGCCACCTACTGTTGATGAGGCAATTGAAAGTCAACAACAAATGACAGTGGAAAAAATCCGCTCAATCATTGAAGGTGAAAACCTTTCTTTCTACAAGCGTACAGCAGAAGAGCTTCTTGAAGAGTTCGATGCACAAGATGTAGTAGCTGCTGCAATTAAATTTATGACTAAAGAGCCAACTGCTGTTGAGGTTAAACTAACAGAAGAAGCTCCGTTATACTCAAGATCTAAAAACAAAGGTGGCCGCTCTTCTAGCAATAGAAGAAAAGGTGATTACAATCGCGGCGGCGGCGGTGGTGGACAAAAGAATCGTTCATCATACGGTAACCGTGACCGTGACCGTGATCGTGGTGGTAAAAGTGGTCAAGGCGGTAATAATAAACGCCGTTACTCAAACTCAAAATAATATCGAAAAAGCCGACCTAAATAGGATCGGCTTTTTTGCATATTTAAAGCGAAATCGTTTCTTTCTTTTTAAGTGTTGACTTAAAAGAAAAATTTGTAACAACGCGAAGTACTCTTTCAACTGGTCCTTGCGATGATATCTTTAAATAAAACGTACTGGAAATTACTTGTAGACAAAAAATACAAAGAGCCAAAAGGATGCCGGTGAACAAGTTCGTATGACCGAACAGACCAAACCCATATCCGTAATAAATGGTTGTGCAAATAACAGTTTGCATTAAATAATTTGTAAGAGAAAGCTTCCCAACATTGGCGAATGCATTCTGAAATTTATTTCCTTTTAAAAAATGAAATAGGAAGGCGAATAAAAAGATATAACCAAGAGACAGCAGGTTAGCGCCTAGCATGCCAAGGACCCCAGACCAGTTAAAGTCAGGCAAGAAAATGTTAAAACTTTTTAATAATAAGCCAACAGGAACAAGGATCATACCAAGGAGATATTGCCTTTTTTCGAGTGCTGGCTGTGTAAAGAGACCCATTTTTGCACTGTATATACCAAATAAAAAAAGCGGTGCAGACATAAATGGAATAAAAGCCAAAATGAATATGAGCAAGCCTGGTGAAACATCCATTGGTAATTCATTGTTTCGATGATCCATAATTTCTGTGTATGAGCCCGAACTGTAGGTTTGGATTGTATCTGAAACATACTCTTCCATTTGAGCTTGTTCTTGTTTTGTTTCTTCTAGTTGTCCATAACCAATTAGTGGTGTTAAGCACAATAAGATGATTGCCCAAATAAAGATGGTTTTCATACGACGATTTAAAAAGAGTAATAAGAAAAACCCCATCATACCATAAAAAGTTAAAATATCGCCTTCCCACAAAAAGGTACTGTGTAAAATGCCAAGCAACAGGAGCATAAGAAATCTCCTTACAAAATATCGTTTGAATTTAAGATGGTGAGCCTCAAGTTTTTCCTTCATTTTAACCATGGAATACCCAAATAAAAAGGTGAAGATCGGCATAAAGCTCCCCTCTATAAAAATTTTTATAAACTGATAAGCAACAGTATTTGAGTTCGAAAGATTATATAAATGTATTTCATCCTTGCCCCACATTCCAAATTGAAAAATTAAAATATTAGGAAGTAAGATGCCAAAAAGACTAGCTCCTCTCAAGGCATCGATAAATGTTATTCTAGTTATGCTCTCCTTCATGATTTTTCTCCTTTTCATTTGTTTATTTATGTCAATTCACTATAATTCTTTTTTCTTAATTTAAAGAAACCTAGAGATTAACAATAACTTAATTGTTCAAAAAGGAAATTAATGTTTTGGTAATGTTTGTATGATACGATCGGGTTGAGGTGAGATTGAATGCAAGAAGCGAATATTTTATTGGTAGATGACGAAACATCCATTGTGAAGATGGTTGAAATGGTCCTGAATAAAGAAGGGTTTATAAATATTTTTAAAGCATATACAGCCAGAGAAGCGCTGGAAATTGTTCAGCAGCAAGATATTGATTATATCGTTCTAGATGTTATGCTTCCGGACTTATCGGGCTTTGATTTATGTCCAAAAATAAGAGATATTTCTAATGCCTATATTTTATTTCTAACTGCAAAAGTGTCTGATTTAGATGTGTTAACAGGTTTTGCAATTGGTGGAGATGATTATGTGACGAAGCCATTTAATCCACTTGAAATTGCAGCAAGAATAAAAGCAACATTGAAAAGAAGAACTTTATCTGAAAGGACCTCGTTTAATGATCAAGTGAAGTCAGGTAATAGCTATGATTATAAAGGCTTTGTAGTGGATGTAGATGCAGGGGAGTTACTTGTAAAGGGAAAGGTTGTCCCGTGTCCTGCACAGGCTTTTTTACTATTAATCTATTTCTGTCAAAATCCTAATATTGTCATTTCTAAGCAACAATTACTTGAAACAGTTTGGGGTTATGACCGATTTGTTGACGACAATACAGTTACTGTCCATATTCATAAGCTAAGAGAGCGAATTGAAGAAGATCCAAGTAATCCTAAATATTTAAAAACTGTTCGTGGATTAGGCTATAAGCTTGTGAAGGAGAAAGATGTGTGAGAGTTGTAAAGCGAAGGCTGACCTTTCACTTTCTACTACAATATATAGGGATTACCTTATTAATCAGCACCATTTTCGTGGCACTATTAATCTTATTAATCTGGTTTATTTCCACAGAAGATTTGAAAAGGAGCTTCCCGACAGGTGCATTAGAATCAATTTCTACTGAAACTTCAATCACTGATGGCAAAGCAAGCATTAGTGAAGGGTGGGAAGAACAGCTGCAAAAAAAAGATATGTGGTTTCAAATTGTTGATGAAAATGGAAAAGAAATTGCATCCAGTAATAAACCACCAGATATAAAAGATTCCTATACATTAAGTGAAATATTAAAAATAGAAGAAGACCAGCGTTTTAAAGGTTACTCCGTTTACACTGAATTAGATACGATTAGCTATAACGAGCCTTATTATTATTTATTAGGTTTTAGGGACATGACATATGAACAGTTACAGAAACTTATTGAAAAATATAGTCAAAATGGAGAAGTGGATAAAAGCAAGGCAAGCTTATTAGAGAAGGAAATGGGTAAATCCAATACTCTTCACTTAGTGAATGAGCAAGGAAAAGTAGTTCAATCTTTTGGGAAAGACCTTGACATTGAATACTATAAACCAATTGAAATTCTCACAAGAGAAACGGCCCCAGGTTTATATAAAACAAGGGTAACAGTTATCCATGATCAGAAGACAAATCGAACTTGGGTTCTTCACTCCAAAAATAATATGAAAGAAGCTTATGCTGAGCAATCATTTTATCGTGACATCTTAATTGCATTTACTATAGTTGGGATCATTATTCTGTTAATTACGATTAGTATTGCTGTATGGCACGGGTTTAGATACGGTCGTCCAATCATCATTTTTACTAGTTGGCTAGAACGAATGGAACATGGTCAATATCAGGAAGTTCTTACTGAGGATGAAAGGAAAAGAATTTTTCGTAAAAATGGAAAAGTCAAAGTACGTTATCGCCTTTATCAGGAAGTTTTTCAAGCCTTCTACAATATGGCGGAAACACTAAGTTCAACAGAAAAAGAAAGAAAACGACTGGATCAAACAAGGGAAGAGTGGATGACAGGGATTTCTCATGATTTAAGAACACCTTTAGCATCTGTTCAAGGATATGGTCATTTACTTGAAAGCGATAAATATGATTGGTCCAATGAAGAAATAAAAGATATGGGCAAGGTCATCAGAGAAAAAGGGGAATATATGCTTGGGCTTGTGGAGGACTTTTCATTAGCCTTTCAATTAAAAAACAATTCTCTATATTATTTAAAGGAAAGAATATTACTTAATGACTTCCTTAAGGATGTTGTACAGAAATATAAGAATGATCGAATGCTTGGAAATGTGAGCATTTCTTTTGTTGAAGAGGCTAAAAACATAGAACTTGAGATTTCAAGGAAATGGTTTGAGCGTATATTTGATAATTTAATTATGAATGCAATAAAACATAACCCTCCTGATACAGCTATTTTTGTGACACTCAAAAAGGCAATTGAACCACAATTTGTAGAAATAACAGTTGAAGATCAGGGTGTTGGTATGAACGAAGAGATGCAAGAAAATCTTTTTGACCGATACTTTAGAGGAACTAACACAGAGGAAAAAGTTGATGGAGCAGGACTAGGGATGAGTATCGCAAAAGAAATCGTCAAATTGCACCATGGTGAGATTCATGTAACCTCGGCAGTTGGGAAAGGAACGGTTATTAAGCTTAGATTTCCTGTTCAGGCTAAGCATGTTGAGCAGGATGAGTAGTATATTGTTTCGTTTGGGGGGAATTGGGATGGTATGGTTTGGATGAACGACATATGCGGTAAGTGGGGAGAGAGTAGTGTCGTTCATGAGAGGGATGAACGACAAAAGAGGTAAGGAAAGAGCGGGTAGTGTCGTTCATGAACCGAATGAAGACCACCCGCCGCAAGAAATCACGCCCCACCGGTCTTCATAAGCCAAATGAAGACCACCCCCCGCAAGAAATCGTACTCCACCGGTCTTCATAAGCCAAATGAAGACCACCCCCCGCAAGAAATCGCACTCCACCGGTCTTCATAAGCGGAATGAAGACCACCCCCCGCAAGAAATCGCACTCCACCGGTCTTCATAAGTCGAATGAAGACCACCCCCCGCAAGAAATCGCGCCTCACCGGTCTTCATAAGCGGAATGAAGACCACCCCCCAGTCAAGGAATCGCACTCCACCGGTCTTCATAAGTCAAATGAAGACCACCCCCCGCAAGAAATCGCGCGCCACCGGTCATCATAGCCCGAATGAAGACCACCCCCCGCAAAGAATCGTGCGCCACCGGTCATCATAGCCCGAATGAAGACCACCCCCCGCAAAGAATCGCGCGCCACCGGTCATCATAGCCCGAATGAAGACCACCCCCTGCAAGAAATCGCGCGCCACCGGTCTTCATAACCCGAATGAAGTCCACCTCCCACCAAAACCCCAGTTAGAATAGAAGTTTCTACACAAATAAAAACCGTCCCCACAGCCAACTCCCCTACTCAAAATATCTACTTAGGGCAAGCTATACCTACACACTATTCCTTAAGAGGTGACAAACATGACAATTGTACGGTTAGGGTATGTGGCAATGAGTATGAACTTACAAAACTGCTCACCCTCTCAAACCATGACTTTTACACAGTTTCAAAAAATTAAGGACAGGGAAGCTGCGATAGAGAAGTTAGAAAAGATAGCTCAATCAAATATTCAAAACTGTTTAAGGTTGCTAAAGCATAATGTGGCACACGATATTCATTTTTTTCGTTTTAGCTCAAAGTTGATTCCTTTGGCTAATCATGAAGAACTTCGAGATTGGAAATACATGAGCAATTTAGATGAATCCTTAGCTGAAATAGGGGAGTATCTTAAAAAACATCCTATGCGTGTTGGCTTTCATCCCGATCATTTTGTTGTATTGAATTCTACTCAAAAAGAAATTATGAAAATGTCTTTAAAGACTTTACATATGCATGAGATGCTATTAAAAGGAATGGGGATAGATCCTGAGCATCGATGTGTGATTCATATTGGTGGAGCATATGATGACAAGTTAAAATCACTCGAGCAATTTATTCATAATTGGGGTTTGATTCCACTATCATTACAAAGAATGCTTATCTTTGAAAATGATGATACTACCTTTGACTTAAGTGATGCTCTTTATTTATGTGAAAAGCTTGGTGTTCCACAGGTGTTTGACTACCACCATCATTTAGCTTTCCATGAGGATCCTGATTGGGAACAGCATTGGGACCGTATTGTTGGAACTTGGAAGGAATCTACCCTTCCTATAAAAATGCATATCTCAAGCCCTAAAAATGAGAAGGACTTTCGAGCACATGCAGATTATATTGATCCAAACATGTTCCTAACGTTTTTACACACTGTAAAAGGAAGCATTGATCAAATTGATTGCATGATTGAAGCAAAGCAAAAGGATAATGCCCTTTTTCAGTTAGTGTCCGATTTGAAGTCTCATTCAGAAATTGAATGGATTGATCAATCATCCTTTAAGATAAAATAAAGGAATTATTTACATGGTGGTAACAAATAGAAAGATCCCATTATGCTATAATAAATGGGATTATTTTCATTTAGAAAATACTAGAGAACAAGTGTTGGAACGGCCTGCTTTCCACAAGCAAGTACGTAATTTTCATTATAATTTTTAAAAAGGGAGAGAGAGGGTTGAGAGAACAGCCGAAAAATCAAATTAGTAAAAAGGCATTAACAGCTTGGAAGATGGGTGCTTTAATTAGTGCAGGTTTTTGGTTACTCATTGTAGTCGCCATTGGAGTAGGTATTTATTTTCTGGAATTATCGTATTGGTTCCTAGGATTAGCTGCAGCTGTTTGGGTGGTTTATACAATCATCAGTGTTTTGGTCATCCCGAGGGTAAGGCACCGTGTTTGGAGATATGAGGTTCATGAACATGAAATTGATTTGCAGTTTGGACTTTTTGTAATAAAAAGAGTATTAATCCCGATGGTGAGGGTTCAGCATGTTGATACTCACCAAGGTCCTTTGTTACGGAGATATAAATTAGCTTCAATCGAAATTTCTACCGCTGCAACTAAGCATGAGATACCAGCATTAGATTTAGAAGAAGCAGATCTTATGCGGGATCATATCTCAAAGTTGGCGAGGGTGACAGACGATGATGTTTGAGCCTAAAAGAATTCACCCAGTAGGGATGATTTTAAGCTTTGCAAGAATGATAAAGTCATATATAATTCCTGCAATTGTTTTCTTCTTTGTTGGTAGTAATGATCGGTTTGATCTTTATTTTATCATTGGTGGATGCTGTTTAGCCCTTCTTATTGTTGTAACAAGTATATTGGAGTGGTGGAAGTTTACATATTGGTTTGAAGATGGTGAATTGAGAATCAAGCACGGAATTTTTGTGACAAAGAAAAGGTACATTCCGATTGAACGAATTCAAACGATTAATATTAGTGCGGGGATTGTTCAACAACTGTTCCGACTTGTAAAGGTCCAGGTTGAAACTGCTGGAACTGGAATAGAAGCTGAAGCTGTTTTATCTGCCATAAAAAAACAAGATGCCGACCGAATTCAAGAAGTGTTAGCGGAGTATAAGCAGGAAATAAAAAAACCTTCTCTAATAGAAGAAGATCAAACAATTCCACAAGAGCAGACTGTTTATAAAATGAAAATGAAAGATCTTTTAGTTGCTGCATCTACGTCGAGTGGAATAGGAGTAATTATTTCAGCAGTTGCTGCTTTTGTATCGCAATTCGATGAATTGATCTCGTTTGAGGAAATTTTTGAGCGATTTGAATTTCTTACACATGCAAGTATTACTTTGTATGCCATTTTAGTATTTATTGGTTTTTTTATTGCTTGGATCTTAAGTATTATTGGTGTGTTATTAAAATATGCGTACTTTACAGTTGTTAAAGAGGAAGATGAAATTAGGATTTCCAGAGGGATCTTTGAAAAAAGCCAAGTATCCATTCCGTTAAAACGAATTCAAGCAATTAAAATTGTGCAAAACCCGCTAAGGCAACTGCTTGGCTATAAAACCGTTTATATAGAAAGTGCAGGAGGTAGTGCAGTTGATGAGGGCACTTCCACAATTCTATTTCCGGTTGTCTCTAAGCACGAAGTTTCAATGTTAATGGAACAGTTTGTACCATTATTTAAACAAAATAGCCGGTTGCACCGTTTACCTATAAGATCAAAGAAAAGGTATATGATAAGGAAAGTGCTACCTGCAATTGCATTAATACTTCCGCTTATTTATTTTTTTCAACCATGGGGATATACTTCACTTATTCTCATTCCAATTTGTTTAGTGTGGGGGTACTATTCATATAAAGATGCAGGCTGGAATATAGAAGGTGATCAGATGCAGTTAGCATTTCGAAGGGTGTCTAAAACAGATATTCTAGTTTATCGAAATCGTCTGCAGTCTGTGAAAACGAAAACCTCCTATTTCCAAAAGAAATATTCACTCCAAACATTTGAGTGTACGATAAAAACCGGACTGGTTGGAAACAGCTTTCCCGTCAAAGATATGGATGATCGGGATACGGACAAAATCATTTCTTGGTATTCTTATGAAACAGGAAAATAAACAGACACAGCCATATAGCGGCTGTGTCTGTTTTTTACGCTAATCTAAAATCTAAAAAACAATCCAATTAAAATTAGGATGCCGAAAATAATCCAAAAGAGTGTTCTGAGGTTTAAAGAAAAAACATTTGTCTTCCGAGCTGTGTTAGGTGTGTGAAAAGATTGATAAGAATAATGTCTTGGTTTTTTTATTAAAATAGGTGAAAGTAAAAACCCGCCTATCATCCCAAAAATGTGCGCGACAACATTTATATTTGTATTGATAAAAGTCATAATAAGACCGATGACTAAAATACTAATAATAATTTGAGTGTTTGCTTGATCAATGATTCCTTTTCTGAAATACACCATAAATAAGTAAGCTCCAAATAAACCGAAAATAGCACCAGAAGCCCCGATATGAGAATATTGAAGGGGCTCAATGATATAGGTCGCAACACTTGCAATAACTCCGGCACCTACATATAAAAGAATAAACTTGGCTTTCCCAATCATCTTCTCAAGGGCAGGTGCAAATAAAATAAGTGAGATTGTATTAAAAAACAAATGGCCAAATCCAATATGAAGAAAGATTGGTGTAATTAGTCGCCAATACTCTCCATTTGCAATTCCCGCGTTAAAGCCATCTAATAATCCCAATAATATTTGTAACTGAGGAATTGGCACCTGAAAGAGAACCCAAAATAAGATGTGAATGCCAACAATAATGGAAACAATAGGATATAATTGTAAAAAGGTGCGGAAATTCTCTGTTCTAGTAAACATAAATGTCCTCCTTTGGATCATTTCTGATATGTTGTTTTAATCATTAGTGTTCAAGTATGCTTTTATACTAACACGAATATGTACGAGTTCTAGGAAATAGTACTATTAAGGCTTGGAAGGTGTTGTTATACATATGATTACAGGAATTGGTTTAGATATCATTGAATTGGATCGCATTAGAAGAATTGTTGATCGTCAGCCAGGTTTTATTAAGCGAATATTAACAATGAAAGAAATTGAGAAGTTTGCTACTTTATCTAGGGAAAGAAAAGTAGAGTTTTTAGCTGGACGTTTTGCTGTAAAGGAAGCATATTCAAAAGCGTTAGGGACGGGAATTGGGGAAGAGATTGGATTTCAAGACATTGAAATAACAAATGATGATAAAGGAAAGCCGAGTATTGAAATTCTAAAGGATACAGCCCGGGATTCTGTTGTTCATGTATCAATTACACATTCAAGACAATATGCTGCTGCTCAAGTAATAATAGAAGGTAAATAAAAGACCCTATGCTTTTTGAATAATTTTATAGCTAGTCTGCATATTCGGAAAGTTTGTCTCATATATTTGGTAATGCGATAGGGAAGACAAGTTGTTTTTAAGAATCCATCTTTCAGCGTTCTCGGATTTAACGGAGTCTAGTAGTTGAATGAGATGAGATCTAGCAAAACATTTCTTCCTTTTTAACGTTATATGAGGCAAAGGGGTTGAAAAAGTTGAAAAAAAGCTTTGTGTTATTATTAGTAGGGCTTTTAACAGTACTTGTTCTAGCGGGATGTGGTGAAAAATCACAGGCAGATGTAGTTCAGGCGTTAGAAAAGAAGATTGATGAAATGTCAGGGTATAAGGCAAAAGGAAAGATGACACTTCAAACAGGTAGTGATCCACAGGAATATGAAATTGAAATTTGGCATAAAAATCCTTCTTACTACCGAGTAAATCTTAAGAATTCGCAGAAAGAACAAAGTCAAATGATCTTGCGTAATGACGAAGGGGTATTTGTATTAACTCCAGCACTAAATAAAAGCTTCCGTTTCCAAAGTGACTGGCCACAAAATAGCAGTCAGGCATATTTATATGAATCTTTAGTAAGTGATATTTTGAAAGATGCTGAAGCGAAGTTTTCTGCTGCTGAAGATAAGTATGTTTTTGAAACGAAAACAAATTATCAAAACAATAAAATGCTACCTGCACAAGAAATTACATTTAACAAGAAAGATTTAACTCCAACAATGGTCAAGGTGATGGATACAGACCGAAATCCACTTGTTGTTGTAGAATTCTCAAGCTTTGAATTTAATGCATCTTTTGATGAAAATTCATTTGATGTAGAGAAAAATATGTCAAGTGCTCAAATTGAAGTTCCAACAATGGCTACTGGTGACCGCGAACCATTCGCTGTTAAGTATCCTTTAGAACAACCAAACGGTGTGAAACTACTTGAGGAATCAGAAGTTGAAACTGAAAGTGGTAAACGTGTTATTTTATCATTCGGTGGAGAAAAGTCATTTACGCTTATTCAAGAAACAGCTGAAATTGCAACACCTGCATCTGCTTCTACATCAACATACGTAGATGGTTATCCGGCGGATTTAGGCTTCACAATTGGTGCTATGTCAGAATCTACATTAACATGGTCACATGATGGAGTAGATTATATGTTAGCATCTGAAGATTTAACAGAAGATGAGATGTTAATGGTTGCTAAATCTGTACAAGGGCAAACAGCCAAATAATCCTTTTCGGGTGGGGAATCCACCCGATTTTTTTATCATTCTCCACATTGTGAAACTTGCCCAACTTAGGCAAGATTTTTATATGTTCCAGGAGTTACTCCTAATTTCCAAGGTTAATTTACCCCTTTTTCATATTTTTACTCCTATTAATTTGACAATTCTGTCCTTTAGTCGAGATAATCACAATATAAAAGTAAAATAATTGGATAACTGTACAAACTTAATATGTTTGCTTAACAGTCAATATAGGTAAGGAAGTGGAGTAATGCAACCGGGTTTTTTTCGTGATACATGGGTTGAAGTAAATCTAGATGCAATTGAACATAATGTTCGTTTAATGAAACAATATATAGGTGAAGAGGTTCATTTAATTGCGGTAGTAAAGGCAAATGCTTATGGTCATGGGGCTAAGCAAGTAGCAGAGACTGCATTAAAATCTGGTGCAACCATGCTTGCAGTTGCTTTTTTAGATGAGGCAATATCATTACGCAATCAAGGTATACAAGCACCAATTTTAGTGATGGGAGCCATTAGAGCCTCAGATGTTGACATTGTTGAAAAACATAAACTAACAGTGACTGTATTTTCGTTAACTTGGCTAAAAGAAGCAGAAGGCTGTATTCAAGATTTCATTGATCTTCATATAAAAGTAGATACAGGTATGGGGCGTCTTGGCGTTCAGGATGAAAATGAACTCATAGACATTTTTAATTTTGCGGAAGAATCAAATCGTTTTCATGTTAAAGGCATTTATACACATTTCGCAACAGCAGATGAAAATGACTCATCTTATTTTCTAACACAATATGATAAATTTGAAAAAATGATTTCAACCGTACCGAATCATCGTCTGTTCGTTCATTGTGCAAACAGTGCTACAGGATTAAAATTTCCATCAAAGGTATATAATGCGGTCAGATTTGGGATATCTATGTATGGGTTATCTCCTTCACCGGAGATGAAAAGTGAACTTCCATTTTCCCTACAAGAGGCATTTTCTCTACAAACAAAATTAGTTCACGTAAAGAAAGTTACAAAAGGGACGAAAATCAGTTATGGAGCAACATATGAAGCTAAAGAAGATGAATGGATTGGAACTTTACCAATTGGTTATGCTGATGGATGGATAAGAAAGTTAAAAGATGCAGAAGTAATTATTCAAAATAAGCGTGTACCTTTGGTAGGTCGGATCTGCATGGATCAATGTATGGTCAAGCTTCCATATGAAATACCTGTAGGAACAAACGTTACGCTAATTGGTAAGCAGGATCATGAGAACATCACGATTGATGAGATAGCAAAGCGTCTGGATACAATAAATTATGAGGTGCCATGTACAATTACTTCACGTGTTCCCCGTATGTATATAAAAGATGAGTGTATAATTGAAGTGAGTAATCCTCTTTTATGAAATATGCCCAACGAATAGAAACTTTTCAAATGTCATCAAAAAAATGAATAATAATCCTTTACATGACCATAATAGAGAAGGGTAAATTTTCAGTTTGGTGTCTCTGTTAAAGAGCAGCCCACAGATGAATTGAAGACAAAGAGCGTCTTCCATTCATTTGCGTCTTATGCTAGTCGGGGCTTTAGCAAGGTGCTTGCGCTTTTCTTAAATAAAATTGTGATAAAAGAGTAAAACAGTCATATAGTCATTAGAGTGACCCTTCAATATCGAAAAGTTGTATGTATTTATGCCTAAAAGGCTTTACAAATGCCGCTTTCTAGTGAAAATACTTTGCATCTTTGAAAGTAAATGTTATTATTAAATTTGGAATGAATATAATAGGATGGTAAGTTTGGTGGAGGTGTATGTTTGTGTCTGAATCCAGCGCAACAACAGAAATTTTAATTCAGTTACCTCAAGCATTAGTATCAGAATTGGATGTATTGGTAAAACAAGAGAACGGGAACAGAAACGAGCTTATTTATCAAGCGACAAAAATGTATATTCGTGAGCGTAAAAAGCGCCAAATTCGTGAGTCTATGAGACGTGGTTACATGGAAATGGCAAAAATCAATTTGAATATTGCATCTGAAGCATTTTTGGCAGAATCTGAGGCTGACCATACCGTTGAACGCTTAGTCAGCGGGGGTTAATCATTTGATTGTTAAACGAGGCGACGTTTATTTTGCCGATCTTTCTCCAGTTGTAGGTTCAGAGCAAGGTGGCGTACGTCCTGTATTAATTATTCAAAACGATATTGGGAACCGCTTTAGTCCTACAGTTATTATAGCGGCAATTACGGCCCAAATTCAAAAAGCAAAATTGCCAACTCATGTTGAGATTGATGCTAAGCGTTACGGGTTTGAAAGGGATTCGGTTATCCTGCTTGAACAGATTCGAACGATTGATAAACAAAGGCTTACTGATAAAATTACCCATCTTGATGATGAGATGATGGATAAAGTTGATGAAGCCTTACAAATAAGCTTAGGACTTATCGATTTTTAAATATCCTTATACAATAGAATATATGTTTTAAAAACTAAAAAGGTTGCCCGAAAAGCATCCTTTTTTATTTTTTTGACTTTGTAAGTACGATGACGGATGACAGATGACCTTTGTTTGAACAGGTGATTCTTTTTAAAATAACAATTGTTTTAACAGAGTCTCTATTTTTGTTTTGAAAGGTTCTTTTGTATATGGTTTTATCGTATCTATGTATACATGGTTGTCTTACTAAAGGTAAATCAAGGTAGCGCTTAAAAGAGTATTCTGTGTATTTCTTTTTTTTGTCCAAAGAAATCTGTATAATTAAAACGATGATATTGACCGTGAATTTTAAGGAGGAGTAACAGAACGATGAGTCAAGATTCTAATCCATTTTTGACATTTATTCAAACAAATAGAGAAGAACTGATTATAAAATGGGAAGAAAAAATGAAGAACGTAGATGACCAGAAGGTATCAAACGTTATTTCTGATCAAGTATATACAAATATTTGCAATGAATATATTAATATACTATTACATTATTTTAGAAATCCAGATGATGAGATTAATAGTAAGCTATCAGATTTTTCACAGAAAGTTGTTCAATTAGGATGGTCTCTTCGTTTTATTTCAACAAGTTTACAAGAAATGAGTAAGCTTTTATTTGAGTTGATGACAGTTGAGAACACTGATGAGGAGAAAATGGCGTTAGTCTGGGCATTTGATAAGTGGATTGCTCCAATTAACAGTGAAGTTCTTTATCAATATGCATCTTCATGGGAGCGTACTGTTTCTCTTCAAAAGATAGCTTTACAAGAATTATCTGCCCCACTTATACCGGTTTTTGATAATATTACCGTTATGCCTTTAGTAGGAACAATTGATACTGAGAGAGCAAAACGAATTATGGAGAACTTGCTGCAAGGTGTTGTAAAGCATCGCGCTGAGGTTGTTTTAATTGATATTACGGGAGTTCCAGTTGTTGATACAATGGTAGCTCACCATATTATTCAGGCATCTGAAGCAGTAAGATTAGTTGGCGCAAAATGTTTATTGGTTGGGATAAGACCAGAAATTGCTCAAACAATTGTCAACCTGGGAATTGATTTAAGTCAGGTTATTACAAAGAATAGTCTTCAAAAAGGAATAGAATCTGCATTGGAAATGACTAATCGTCAAATCGTATCCTTGGAGGAATAACTAATGAATGCTAGAATACCGATCTTAAAGCTTCATAATTGTTTGCTTATCTCAATTCAGTGGGAGTTAGATGACCAAACAGCTCTACAATTTCAGGAAGATCTTCTTCATAAGATACATGAGACAGGTGCAAATGGGGTTGTTATTGATTTAACATCAGTTGATGTTATCGATTCTTTCATCGCAAAGGTCCTGGGTGATGTAATTAGTATGTCGAAGCTTATGGGAGCAAAAGTTGTATTAACAGGAATACAGCCTGCTGTTGCCATTACATTAATTGAGTTAGGCATCCAGCTTGAGGATGTACAAACAGCTTTAGACCTAGAAAAAGGGCTTGAAACATTACAGCGGGAGTTGGGGGAGTAAAAAATGGAAAACCAATCCTGTGTTAAAATTGTCACCGAATGGGACATTGTAGCAGCCCGCCAACTTGGTCGGAATGTTGCAAAAGAGCTTGGCTTCGGTACAGTGGATCAAGCGAGAATTACTACTGCTATATCCGAACTAGCTCGTAATATATATCTATATGCAGGGCAAGGAGAAATGCGTATTGAGCGCATTAATGACCTTGGGAAAAGTGGTTTAAAAATAACAGCCATTGATAATGGACCGGGAATTCCTGATATTCGAAAAGTGATGGAAGATGGGTTTTCTACTTCTGGAGGATTAGGTGCAGGTTTGCCTGGAGTCAAACGTCTAATGGATGAATTTGATATTTCTTCCACTGTGGGCGAAGGAACAGATATTCAGGCGGTGAAATGGCTTCGGTAGGAGGACATAAATGGATTATCGTGATTTTCTTGAGACAAAATATTCGGAGCTATTAAGAAATTACTTAAATGAACAAACAGAAACAGCACTATATCAAGGACAAAAATTCAGTCGAAAAACGATTGAACATCAGATTCCACCTGAAGAAATCATTAGTACACATAGGAAAGTTCTTCAAGAGCTTTTCCCTGATATACAGCAAGAGGTTTTATCTTCATTAGACTTCCTGCTTGAGGTGATGATGGGATACGGATTAGCCTATCAAGAACATCAGAGCTTGAGGGACCAACAGCTAGAGATTAGATCTGAAATCCAAATTGCCGCAAATGTTCAGCAAACACTGTTAGAGACATCTGTTCCTACTATTGATTCTCTGGATATTGGAGCGATAAGTGTTCCTGCAAAGCAAATGAATGGGGATTATCATCACTTTGTTCAGGATGAACAAGGAATAAGTATCGCGGTGGCAGATGTTATTGGAAAAGGAATTCCGGCAGCATTGTGTATGTCTATGATTAAATATGCGATGGATAGTTTTCCGGAATCACGTAAAAATCCAAATCAAATCCTGGAGAATTTAAATAGAGTGGTTGAACGCAATGTAGATCCGAGCATGTTTATTACGATGTTTTACGGAATGTACAATACAGTCGATCACCTATTCACATATGCTTCAGCAGGGCATGAACCGGGGTTTTATTACCACTCCTCAACCAGAGAGTTTGAGGATCTCACTGCTAAGGGTCTTGTTTTAGGGATTGATCAAAACTACAAGTATAAGCAGTATCAGAAGAATGTTAAACCTGGAGATATGGTTGTCCTATTATCAGATGGCGTAACAGAATCTAGGACTGACGAAGGGTTTGTTGAAAGAACAGCAATTACAGATTTAATTCATCAGAATATAGATCTTCCGTCTCAGCAAATTGTAGAAAAAATCTACAGGCATTTTGAAAAAATGCAGGATTTCCAGTTAAGGGATGATTTTACGTTAATAATTATTAGAAGAATGGTTTAGTAGTATCTTTTACGGGGTATGTAATAGCATAAAAGTTCTTTTGAGGTGATAACGGGTGAATTTAAAAGTTGAAATAAATAAGCTTGGAGATCAAGCGATTGTCTCTGTCGCAGGTGAAATTGATGCTTATACAGCACCTAAGTTAAGAGAAGCCATCATACCATTAGCGGAAGAGCCGAATCCTAATATTACAATTAATTTAAAAAATGTATCTTATATGGATAGTACGGGTTTAGGTGTGTTTGTTGGGTTGTTAAAAAGCGTAAGAAAAAACGGCGGGCAGTTAAATTTAGTAGAATTATCAGATCGTCTGGAGCGCTTATTTAGTATTACTGGACTAAGTGACATCATTGATATATCTTCAAAATCAGAGGGTGGGGTACAATGAAGCAATTAGTAGATTATATAGAGATGAAGGTGCCAGCTAAACCAGAATATGTAGGTATCATTCGTTTAACCCTCTCTGGGATTGCTAGTAGAATGGGATATTCATATGATGATATTGAAGATTTGAAAATTGCTACAAGTGAAGCTTGTACAAATGCTGTTCAGCATGCATATAAGAACAATGAAGAGGGCGAAGTGGTCGTTGGATTTGGTTTATATGAAGATCGATTAGAAGTGATGATTGCTGATAATGGCAAAAGCTTTGATTTTGAGAAAACAAAAGATGAACTTGGTCCTTATTCTGCTTCAAGTCCAGTAGACCAACTTCCCGAAGGAGGTTTAGGTCTCTATTTGATGGAAACGCTCATGGATGAAGTCCGTGTCCATGTTAACGCTGGGGTAACGGTCTTCATGATCAAGTATTTAAGCGGGGAGCGAATAGATCATGGCACAACCATCTCAAAATATGAAGCTAACTAAAGAAGAGGTGAACGAGTTAATACTTGACTTTCAGAAAACGGAAAGTAAAGTAGCCCAGTTGGCACTCGTTGAACACTATACAGGTTTAGTTGAAACCTTAGCGAAGAAATATTCCAAAGGGAAAAGCTTTCATGAAGATCTTAGACAGGTGGGCATGATTGGTTTATTGGGCGCTATTAGAAGATATGACCCTTCTGTTGGAAAGCCGTTTGAAGCTTTTGCCATTCCAACAATAATTGGAGAAATCAAACGTTTCTTAAGAGATAAAACATGGAGTGTTCATGTTCCGAGAAGGATTAAAGAATTAGGACCCAAGATTAAGGCAGCTGTAGACAAGTTAACAAATGAAAATCAACGATCTCCACAAGTGAGGGAGATAGCAGAATATCTAGATGTAACTGAAGAGGAAGTATTAGAAACAATGGAAATGGGAAAAAGCTACCAGGCTTTATCGGTCGATCACTCTATTGAGGCTGATTCTGACGGGAGTACTGTCACCATTCTTGACATTGTTGGTTCACAAGAGCAGGGGTATGAAAAAGTGAATCAAAAACTAATGCTTCAGAGTGTATTGCATGTTTTATCAGATCGAGAAAAGGAAATTATCGAATGTACGTTTATTTTGAATAAAAGTCAAAAAGAAACTGGTGAACAGTTAGGTATCTCTCAAATGCATGTATCAAGGCTGCAAAGGAGAGCCATTCAAAAATTAAGAGAAGCATTGTCAAAAGACATGCCCCCGGAGTTAAATAAATGATTGTTCAAGATTATAATCAACATGTTCATACATTAGCATTTCAGTTACCGAAAGCAGGGAAATCGTGTTGTGGTGATAGCTTTTTTATAAAAGCAACAGACGAATATTTAATTTGTGCCTTAGCCGATGGGTTAGGTAGTGGGGAACGGGCGAATGAATCCTCCGAGGCAATAAGTTCGTTAGTCGAAAAGAATGATGATAAAGATGTAGAAGACTTAATGAAATTATGTAATGAAGAGCTGAAAGATAAACGGGGAGCAACTGTTTCTATCTTAAAGGTAGACTTTAAGACAAGAGAATTTACCTATAGCTCCGTTGGGAATATACGCTTTATTCTTTGTGCGCCATCCGGGACTTATATATATCCTCTTCCGATATTAGGTTATCTTTCTGGTAAACCTCAAAAATATCGTACACAAACCTACACATATGAACAAGGTTCTAAGTTTATCATTCATACTGACGGATTAGTTCTTCCAGGGATAAAGACACTATTAAATAAAGGTGAATCTGTTGAAGATCTATCACGACAACTTGAAGACTATACAAAAACATTAAATGATGATTTAACATATATAGTCGGTCAGCTATTCTAAGGAAATAGTGAGCCGGCTATTTTTTATTTGCAAACTAGGACAATATTTTAAACTTAACATGGCGTTTATTTTAATAGAACAAATATATTTGGTAAAATGTTTACATGTGCTTGAAGGAATATAACTCAGTTGGAGGATTCGGATATGGAAGAAAAACAAACTAAAATCATGCAGCATATTAGCAAGGAGCTTGCGATCAATATAAAACAGGTTGCGAATGTTATTTCATTATTAGAAGAAGGCAATACAGTTCCATTTATTGCCCGTTATCGAAAAGAGCAAACTGGTGCATTGGATGAAGTGCAGATACGTGATATATCCGAGAAATGGACATACATACAAAACCTTGAAAATCGTAAAGAAGAAGTACTGCGTTTAATAGAAGAGCAAGGAAAATTAACTGAACAACTAGCTGTTGATATTAATAAAGCTATGAAGCTTCAACAGGTAGAAGATTTATATAGACCATATAAACAAAAGAGAAGAACAAAGGCGACAGTTGCAAAGGAAAAGGGGTTAGAGCCACTTGCCACTTGGATCCTAAGTTTGCCAGGTGAGGGGGATATCCAACTCAAGGCTAAGGAATTTATAAATGAAGAAAAAGGTGTAACAACAGTAGAAGAGGCTATACAAGGTGCACAAGATATTGTAGCAGAACAAATCTCAGATCAGCCGAAATATCGCCAATGGATTAGAGAGTTAACGTTCCGAAAAGGATCTATTTCTTCTGTTGCCAAGGATGAAGAAAAAGATGAGAAGAATGTTTATGAAATGTATTATGAGTACGAAGAGCCAATCCAGAAAATTGTTCCTCACCGGGTTTTGGCGATTAACCGAGGTGAAAAAGAAGATATATTGCGCATATCCCTTCAACCACCAACTGATCAGATATTAGATTACCTTCAAAAAGAAGAGTTGAAAGGGAAAAAATCGGTTGTGAATAATTTGGTGATTGAAACAATAGAAGATGCATATAAGCGTCTTATTCAACCATCAATTGAGCGTGAAATCAGAAAAGAGTTATCAGAAAAAGCAGAGGACCGTGCAATACATATTTTCTCTGAAAATCTAAGAAATCTACTTCTTCAACCACCATTGAAAGGAAGAATGGTGCTAGGTGTTGACCCTGCTTTTAGAACAGGCTGTAAATTAGCTGTTGTAGATCCGACTGGAAAAATGCTTCATATTGGAGTGGTATATCCACATCCACCTGTTAATAAGAAAGAACAAGCAAAAGAAAAGGTAATTGATGTTTTAAAGCAATTTAAAATAGAGGTTGTTGCAATCGGAAACGGAACGGCGTCAAGAGAAACAGAACAATTCATTGCAGATATATTAAGAGAATTATCTGGAGATATTTCATATCTTATCGTAAACGAAGCAGGTGCAAGTGTGTATTCGGCTTCAGAACTTGCTAGAGAAGAGTTCCCTGACTTACAGGTAGAAGAAAGAAGTGCAGTTTCCATTGCAAGAAGACTTCAGGATCCTTTGGCTGAACTAGTTAAGATTGATCCTAAATCAGTTGGTGTAGGGCAATATCAACATGATGTTTCCCAAAAGAAATTAAATGAATCACTAACGTTTGTTGTTGAAACAGTCGTAAACCAGGTTGGAGTTAACGTAAATACTGCCTCGTCTTCCTTACTTCAGTATGTAGCTGGACTCAGTAAGGCAGTTGCAAACAATGTTGTGAAAAAAAGAGAAGAGTTAGGGAGATTCTCTAACCGTAAACAACTAAAAGATATCCCTCGTCTAGGAGCAAAAACATATGAGCAGTGTATTGGCTTCTTACGAGTTCTTGATGGAGATCATCCTTTAGATCGAACAAGTATTCACCCTGAACGCTATGGGGAAGTTGAAAAACTATTGAAGCAATTAAACGTATCTTTAGCCGATTTAGGAAGCGAAGAGTTAAAAGATAAAGTGAAAAACCTAAATCTACAAGAAACAGCTGATGTATTATCAATTGGGGAGCTAACTCTAAAAGATATATGTGATGCATTAATTCGTCCAGAACGGGATCCTCGTGATGAAGTAACTAAGCCTTTGTTAAAGAAGGATGTATTAAAACTGGAGGATTTGCAGCAAGGAATGGAGCTTCAAGGAACAGTTCGCAATGTTGTCGATTTTGGAGCATTTGTTGATATAGGCGTTAAACAGGATGGATTGGTGCATATTTCTAAACTTAGTCGTTCGTTTGTAAAACACCCATTAGATGTTGTATCTGTAGGTGACGTTGTAACAGTTTGGGTGGACGATGTAGACTTTAAGAAAGGTCGAGTAGCACTTACTATGCTGAAGAGCTGAAGGTGAGTGAAGAAACCAAAAAGAAACACTGCTTTTAGGAGCAGTGTTTTTCTCTATAGAAAAACCAGCATTGATTAAGTAATTTTATTTGATAGCGATTTTTTTCTAAAAACGCCCGCTGCATTTGATTTTGTAACCAAGATGGCATTGCTCATACCTCCTTAACTATTATAATGGAGTATGGGTGTTTATAATGTATGCACTAGGCAAGTGTGGTGTTACATATATGGAGGAATTTTTCATGAATGATGATAAACTGCAACAATTGGTGGAAGACATTTCAATAAGCTTATTTAGAAAACCATTTAAGCATAAAGCAACCTTTAACAAAAGACTGAGAACAACCGGTGGAAGGTATATGCTAAGTACCCATAACATTGATATTAATCCGAAATATTTTCTTGAACATGGATTGGAAGAAATGATTGGGATCATTAAACATGAGCTTTGCCACTATCATCTTCATATAGAAGGAAAGGGATATAAGCACGGGGACGAAGACTTTAAATTATTATTAAAAGAAGTGGGTGCTCCTAGATTTTGTACGCCTTTAAAAACTGAATCTAAAAAAAGACAAGCTTCTCTCATCTACAAGTGTTCAGCTTGTCATCATGAGTACAAAAGAAAGAGAAAAGTAGACACAACACGTCTAGTTTGCGGCAAGTGTGCTGGTAAAATCTATCTTTTAAAAGGGGTTGACTCTTAAGTTGATACTATGTTAAATTATAAAAGCCGTCGTTGATGGCGGTTGAAAAACAAAGTTAAGTATAATGAATTCTTGACAAGACATGCTTGATTAAATATAATTAAAGAAGTCTGTTAGAAATTATTCCGCAGTAGCTCAGTGGTAGAGCTATCGGCTGTTAACCGATCGGTCGTAGGTTCGAGTCCTACCTGCGGAGCCATATGGGGAAGTACTCAAGAGGCTGAAGAGGCGCCCCTGCTAAGGGTGTAGGTCGCGTGAGCGGCGCGAGGGTTCAAATCCCTCCTTCTCCGCCATATTATAATGGCCCATTGGTCAAGCGGTTAAGACACCGCCCTTTCACGGCGGTAACACGGGTTCGAATCCCGTATGGGTCATAATTATATTTTAGAGAGTAGGAAGTGGGCACACTTGTAGCTCACCTCCTATTTTTTCTCTGGTATGATTAGTGTTGCTAGGTAATGAAACTTTAAGTTAAGGTGAGTTATTTTCACTACGTGAAAAAACTTTGGTCCGGTAGTTCAGTTGGTTAGAATGCCTGCCTGTCACGCAGGAGGTCGCGGGTTCGAGTCCCGTCCGGACCGCCATTATTTATTGGCGAGAATTACCAGTTGTAATAACACTTAGAATTTGATACTATTAACTTCTTGTTGCTTTGACGATAAATGTCTAGTGACATAACTTCAGTGGGCTATAGCCAAGCGGTAAGGCATCGCACTTTGACTGCGACATGCGTTGGTTCGAATCCAGCTAGCCCAGCCATTTAAGCCATTAGCTCAGTTGGTAGTGGCGATCAAATATGCTACGAAGTGAAACTTCAGCACGCAGATCGAATTGTTCCTTGAAGAAACCTTCAGAGGTTTAGTTGTCAAAACTAAGAGTATATTGAAAAAAGAGCCATTAGCTCAGTTGGTAGAGCATCTGACTTTTAATCAGAGGGTCGAAGGTTCGAGTCCTTCATGGCTCACCATTTACACACCTTGCGGGTGTGGCGGAATTGGCAGACGCGCTAGACTTAGGATCTAGTGTCCTTGTGACGTGGGGGTTCAAGTCCCTTCACCCGCACCAGAGTTTTTTAACATTATTAGAATTGATTTCGCGGTCGTGGCGGAATGGCAGACGCGCTAGGTTGAGGGCCTAGTGGGGGCGACCCCGTGGAGGTTCAAGTCCTCTCGGCCGCACCAGAACACACAAAAAATATTTTTATAAAAAGTATTGACTTGTTGGTTCTAAAGGTGTTATTATTGTAAAGTCGCTCGTTAATATAATTTAAAAATGCGCCCGTAGCTCAATTGGATAGAGCGTTTGACTACGGATCAAAAGGTTAGGGGTTCGACTCCTCTCGGGCGCGCCATATACGGGAAGTAGCTCAGCTTGGTAGAGCACTTGGTTTGGGACCAAGGGGTCGCAGGTTCGAATCCTGTCTTCCCGACCAGTCGAGTCACCTTGCGGGTGTAGTTTAGTGGTAAAACCTCAGCCTTCCAAGCTGATGATGAGGGTTCGATTCCCTTCACCCGCTCCAAAAAATGATCTTTGAAAACTAAACAAAACCAAGCGTGCCAACGTTAATTTCGATTAACAAAAAAACGTACTATATAGTACAAATTTATATGAGCTATATCAACTCTTTATTGGAGAGTTTGATCCTGGCTCAGGACGAACGCTGGCGGCGTGCCTAATACATGCAAGTCGAGCGAACCAATGGGAGCTTGCTCCCTGAGGTTAGCGGCGGACGGGTGAGTAACACGTGGGTAACCTGCCTGTAAGATTGGGATAACTCCGGGAAACCGGAGCTAATACCGGATAACATTTTGAACCGCATGGTTCAAAGTTGAAAGACGGCTTCGGCTGTCACTTACAGATGGACCCGCGGCGCATTAGCTAGTTGGTGAGGTAATGGCTCACCAAGGCGACGATGCGTAGCCGACCTGAGAGGGTGATCGGCCACACTGGGACTGAGACACGGCCCAGACTCCTACGGGAGGCAGCAGTAGGGAATCTTCCGCAATGGACGAAAGTCTGACGGAGCAACGCCGCGTGAACGATGAAGGCCTTCGGGTCGTAAAGTTCTGTTGTTAGGGAAGAACAAGTACCAGAGTAACTGCTGGTACCTTGACGGTACCTAACCAGAAAGCCACGGCTAACTACGTGCCAGCAGCCGCGGTAATACGTAGGTGGCAAGCGTTGTCCGGAATTATTGGGCGTAAAGCGCGCGCAGGCGGTTTCTTAAGTCTGATGTGAAAGCCCACGGCTCAACCGTGGAGGGTCATTGGAAACTGGGGAACTTGAGTGCAGAAGAGGAGAGTGGAATTCCACGTGTAGCGGTGAAATGCGTAGAGATGTGGAGGAACACCAGTGGCGAAGGCGACTCTCTGGTCTGTAACTGACGCTGAGGCGCGAAAGCGTGGGGAGCGAACAGGATTAGATACCCTGGTAGTCCACGCCGTAAACGATGAGTGCTAAGTGTTAGAGGGTTTCCGCCCTTTAGTGCTGCAGCAAACGCATTAAGCACTCCGCCTGGGGAGTACGGTCGCAAGACTGAAACTCAAAGGAATTGACGGGGGCCCGCACAAGCGGTGGAGCATGTGGTTTAATTCGAAGCAACGCGAAGAACCTTACCAGGTCTTGACATCCTTCGCTACTTCTAGAGATAGAAGGTTCCCCTTCGGGGGACGAAGTGACAGGTGGTGCATGGTTGTCGTCAGCTCGTGTCGTGAGATGTTGGGTTAAGTCCCGCAACGAGCGCAACCCTTGATCTTAGTTGCCAGCATTCAGTTGGGCACTCTAAGGTGACTGCCGGTGACAAACCGGAGGAAGGTGGGGATGACGTCAAATCATCATGCCCCTTATGACCTGGGCTACACACGTGCTACAATGGATGGTACAAAGGGCTGCAAGACCGCGAGGTCAAGCCAATCCCATAAAACCATTCTCAGTTCGGATTGCAGGCTGCAACTCGCCTGCATGAAGCCGGAATCGCTAGTAATCGCGGATCAGCATGCCGCGGTGAATACGTTCCCGGGCCTTGTACACACCGCCCGTCACACCACGAGAGTTTGTAACACCCGAAGTCGGTGGGGTAACCGTAAGGAGCCAGCCGCCTAAGGTGGGACAGATGATTGGGGTGAAGTCGTAACAAGGTAGCCGTATCGGAAGGTGCGGCTGGATCACCTCCTTTCTAAGGAAAATGAGGCACGCTTGGTATTTTGTTTAGTTTTGAGAGATCATTCTGATCTTTCTATATAAGTAAGACTCAATACATAGGAGTCTAAATGCAGAGTGCATTTGAACATCCTGTGTTTTATGTTCCTTGAAAACTAGATAACGAAAACAATTCAAGTAATTCACTGAGTTTAAACGCTTAGTTTAGTGATTCTCTTAATAATTGATTTAAACGACATCTTCGATGTCAAAGGTTAAGTTGTTAAGGGCGCACGGTGGATGCCTTGGCACTAGGAGCCGATGAAGGACGGTACTAACACCGATATGCTTCGGGGAGCTGTAAGTAAGCTTTGATCCGGAGATTTCCGAATGGGGAAACCCACTGCTCGTAATGGAGTAGTATCTTCACCTGAATTCATAGGGTGATGATGGCAGACCCGGGGAACTGAAACATCTAAGTACCCGGAGGAAGAGAAAGCAAACGCGATTTCCTGAGTAGCGGCGAGCGAAACGGAAGAAGCCCAAACCAAGAGGCTTGCCTCTTGGGGTTGTAGGACACTCTATACGGAGTTACAAAGGAACGGAGTAAATGAAGAGGTCTGGAAAGGCCCGTCAAAGAAGGTAACAACCCTGTAGTTGAAACTTCGTTCCCTCCAGAGTGGATCCTGAGTACGGCGGGACACGTGAAATCCCGTCGGAAGCAGGGAGGACCATCTCCCAAGGCTAAATACTCCCTAGTGACCGATAGTGAACCAGTACCGTGAGGGAAAGGTGAAAAGCACCCCGGAAGGGGAGTGAAAGAGATCCTGAAACCGTGTGCCTACAAGTAGTCAAAGCCCGTTAATGGGTAATGGCGTGCCTTTTGTAGAATGAACCGGCGAGTTACGATCCCGTGCAAGGTTAAGTTGATAAGACGGAGCCGCAGCGAAAGCGAGTCTGAATAGGGCGAAAGAGTACGTGGTCGTAGACCCGAAACCAGGTGATCTACCCATGTCCAGGGTGAAGTTCAGGTAACACTGAATGGAGGCCCGAACCCACGCACGTTGAAAAGTGCGGGGATGAGGTGTGGGTAGCGGAGAAATTCCAATCGAACTTGGAGATAGCTGGTTCTCTCCGAAATAGCTTTAGGGCTAGCCTTGAAATGAGAGTCTTGGAGGTAGAGCACTGATTGGACTAGGGGCCCCCATCGGGTTACCGAATTCAGTCAAACTCCGAATGCCAAAGACTTATGTTCAGGAGTCAGACTGCGAGTGATAAGATCCGTAGTCAAGAGGGAAACAGCCCAGACCACCAGCTAAGGTCCCAAAGTATACGTTAAGTGGAAAAGGATGTGGAGTTGCTTAGACAACCAGGATGTTGGCTTAGAAGCAGCCACCATTTAAAGAGTGCGTAATAGCTCACTGGTCGAGTGACTCTGCGCCGAAAATGTACCGGGGCTAAACGTATCACCGAAGCTGTGGACTGTTCTTACGAACAGTGGTAGGAGAGCGTTCTAAGGGCTGTGAAGCCAGACCGTAAGGACTGGTGGAGCGCTTAGAAGTGAGAATGCCGGTATGAGTAGCGAAAGAGGGGTGAGAATCCCCTCCACCGAATGCCTAAGGTTTCCTGAGGAAGGCTCGTCCGCTCAGGGTAAGTCGGGACCTAAGCCGAGGCCGAAAGGCGTAGGCGATGGCCAACAGGTTGAAATTCCTGTACCACCTCCTCACCGTTTGAGCAATGGGGGGACGCAGAAGGATAGGGTAAGCGCGCTGTTGGATATGCGCGTCCAAGCAGTTAGGCTGACAACGAGGCAAATCCCGTTGTCGTGAAGGCTGAGCTGTGATGGCGAGGGAATTATAGTACCGAAGTTCCTGATTCCACACTGCCAAGAAAAGCCTCTAGCGAGGTGAGAGGTGCCCGTACCGCAAACCGACACAGGTAGGCGAGGAGAGAATCCTAAGGTGAGCGAGAGAACTCTCGTTAAGGAACTCGGCAAAATGACCCCGTAACTTCGGGAGAAGGGGTGCTTTTTAGGGTGAATAGCCCGGAAAAGCCGCAGTGAATAGGCCCAGGCGACTGTTTAGCAAAAACACAGGTCTCTGCGAAGCCGCAAGGCGAAGTATAGGGGCTGACGCCTGCCCGGTGCTGGAAGGTTAAGGGGAGAGGTTAGCGCAAGCGAAGCTTTGAACCGAAGCCCCAGTAAACGGCGGCCGTAACTATAACGGTCCTAAGGTAGCGAAATTCCTTGTCGGGTAAGTTCCGACCCGCACGAAAGGCGTAACGATCTGGGCACTGTCTCAACGAGAGACTCGGTGAAATTATAGTACCTGTGAAGATGCAGGTTACCCGCGACAGGACGGAAAGACCCCGTGGAGCTTTACTGTAGCCTGATATTGAATTTTGGTACAGCTTGTACAGGATAGGTAGGAGCCTGAGAAGCCGGAGCGCTAGCTTCGGTGGAGGCGTCGGTGGGATACTACCCTGGCTGTATTGAAATTCTAACCCACAGCCCTGATCGGGCTGGGAGACAGTGTCAGGTGGGCAGTTTGACTGGGGCGGTCGCCTCCTAAAATGTAACGGAGGCGCCCAAAGGTTCCCTCAGAATGGTTGGAAATCATTCGTAGAGTGTAAAGGCACAAGGGAGCTTGACTGCGAGACCTACAAGTCGAGCAGGGACGAAAGTCGGGCTTAGTGATCCGGTGGTTCCGCATGGAAGGGCCATCGCTCAACGGATAAAAGCTACCCCGGGGATAACAGGCTTATCTCCCCCAAGAGTCCACATCGACGGGGAGGTTTGGCACCTCGATGTCGGCTCATCGCATCCTGGGGCTGTAGTCGGTCCCAAGGGTTGGGCTGTTCGCCCATTAAAGCGGTACGCGAGCTGGGTTCAGAACGTCGTGAGACAGTTCGGTCCCTATCCGTCGTGGGCGTAGGAAATTTGAGAGGAGCTGTCCTTAGTACGAGAGGACCGGGATGGACGCACCGCTGGTGTACCAGTTGTCTTGCCAAAGGCATAGCTGGGTAGCTATGTGCGGAAGGGATAAGTGCTGAAAGCATCTAAGCATGAAGCCCCCCTCAAGATGAGATTTCCCATCACATTAGTGAGTAAGATCCCTGAAAGATGATCAGGTTGATAGGTCAGAGGTGGAAGCGCGGTGACGTGTGGAGCTGACTGATACTAATCGATCGAGGACTTAACCTAATAAAAGCGTAAGCTTAGTGAAGTTGAATTGTGAATCGTTATCTAGTTTTGAAGGAATATATTATTCCTGAAAACTTTATACAAAGTGAAAGGGTTTCGAGGAACGAACAGTTCATCGGAAGCCGTAAACTAAATTATTTGGTGATGATGGCGAAGAGGTCACACCCGTTCCCATGCCGAACACGGAAGTTAAGCTCTTCAGCGCCGATGGTAGTTGGGGGTTTCCCCCTGTGAGAGTAGGACGTCGCCAAGTAGTTTAAGTTTTCTTCTTATTATCGCGGGGTGGAGCACGATTGAATATGCTTCATTGAATGGCATCAGCGTACCGATTGAGCAGCATCTTGAATAATCATCCTGAAATCGGGACGGTCAGTATAAGCAATAATAAAAGTGCATAGAATCTTATAAGTTTTCTTATTATCGCGGGGTGGAGCAGTCTGGTAGCTCGTCGGGCTCATAACCCGAAGGTCGCAGGTTCAAATCCTGTCCCCGCAACCAAAAAAATTCAATGATGTTTATTTTGACTGACGTCAAAAAAACTTGGTCCGGTAGTTCAGTTGGTTAGAATGCCTGCCTGTCACGCAGGAGGTCGCGGGTTCGAGTCCCGTCCGGACCGCCATATATTGATTGCTTGCGAAACGATGATGTTTCGTTTTTTTTATGTTTACTCATAATATTTATGTTCATAGATAAGAATTTAATTAATACCACCATTAAGCCTTATATGGTACGATAGAATAGATAAAACTTGGTTAAACTAAGTTTAACGCTTACACGCTAACAGTGACTCCTTAGGAAACAATTCCTAAGGTTTTTTCGTAATATTAGCGAATAACTAAAAAAGATGGAGAATGAAATGGATGAATTTGATTTTATTCTTAAAGTAAAACCAAATCGTACTTTTCAAAAGAATGTAAAAGTAGCAATTGGGGACGATGCAGCTGTTTACGAACCGAGTCTAAATCGCAACCAAGTTGTTTGTGTAGATACTATGGTAGAAGGAGTTCACTTTCTTAAACATTTATCTACTCCTTTTGAAATAGGCTATAAAGCATTGGCAGTTAATATTAGTGATATTGCTGCTATGGCAGGTATCCCTCTTTATTATCTAGTTTCTATTACTGTTCCACCTAGATGGAAAGAAGAGGAGCTAGTAGAGATTTATAAAGGCATGGACCAGCTTGCAAAGGAATATAAAATGGATTTATTAGGTGGAGATACAGTTTCTACATCTGACAAACTTGTTATTACGGTTACGGTTATAGGAGAAGTTGAACAAAAAACACAGACTCTTAGAAGCAAGGCTTGTGATGATGATATTGTTTTTGTAACAGGTAGTATTGGCGATTCATCTGCAGGTTTAGCTATTTTATTAGGTCACGTACAAATACATAATCAACAATCGAAAGAATACCTTATAACCCGTCACAAAAAGCCTACACCTCGTGTAAATGCAGGTAGACTTATAGGTGCATTAGATCGCGCTTCATTAAATGATGTTAGTGATGGGCTTGCTAGTGAATTGAATGAAATTTGTGAAGCAAGTGATGTTGGTATAACAGTCTTTAAAGATCAGCTTCCTATCAGTGATGAGCTTTTGTCATTGAGTTCAGCAAATGATATTTACAAATGGATTCTTTATGGTGGTGAAGATTTTGAATTAGTCGGAACCACCTCACGGAACTCATGGGAAAAGTTAAAGCAAGCTTGTAATGAAATGGATGTAAAAATAACACAAATTGGAATAGTAAATCAAAAGCATTCTGGCGTTATGCTACAGACTGTTAATCACGAATTAGTCAGAATTGAAAAATCAGGGTATAACCACTTCAGAAATAAGTAAGGTGAGTAGAGTGGAAAAATATGAGTTTATAACAAAAAGTACTGAAGATACAACTATGATTGCCATTAATCTTTCAAAAAAACTAGAGCCCAATGCTGTCATTACTTTAGAGGGAGATTTAGGTGCAGGTAAGACTACTTTTACTAAGGGCTTGGCAAAGGGACTAGGGATTAAACGTAATGTTAACAGCCCAACATTCACTATTATTAAGGAATATCATGATGGGAGACTGCCATTATATCACATGGATGTTTATCGAGTAGAAGATTCTGATGAGGACCTAGGTTTCGATGAATATTTTCATGCCAATGGAGTTACTGTTGTAGAATGGGCTCATCTGATAGAAGAACAGTTACCAAGTGAACGGTTAGATATAAAAATTCTTTATGTAGATGATACAACAAGAACAATTATCATGAGTCCTAAGGGATCTTATTATGTTGGACTGTGTAAGGAGTTAAATGATGAAAGCATTAGCCATTGATACAACCAATAATGTGTTGGGAATTGCAATTGTTGAAGAAGATAAAGTCATTGGAGAATATATCACAAATTTAAAGAAAAATCATTCTGTACGAGCAATGCCAGCTGTTGAAAGACTTTTAAGTGATTGTGATATAACACCAAAACAGCTAGATAAAATTATTGTAGCAACTGGTCCTGGATCTTATACAGGTGTTCGAATTGGTGTTTCAATTGCTAAAACAATGGCATGGGCCCTTCAACTTCCCATTGTAGGTGTTTCAAGCTTGGAAATATTAGCGGCAAATGGACGTTTCTTTAATGGATTGATATCTCCACTATTTGATGCTAGAAGAGGGCAAGTATACACAGGCTTATATCAATATGATAATCAGAATTTAGTTACTGTGGAAAATGATCAAAATTTATTGTTAACAGATTGGTTAGAGATGTTAAAGTCTAAAAATGAGCGTATTCTATTTCTCGGTAATGATCTCCCTATTCATGAGGAAACAATTACACATATACTTGGTGGATTGGCGGAATTTGCACAAGTAGCTCTACATAATCCGAGACCAAGTGAGTTAGCACTTATAGGGGTTAGAAAGAATGCTGAAGATGTTCATAGTCTTGTACCAAATTACATAAGACTAGCTGAAGCTGAAGCGAAATGGCTAGAACAGCAAAAATAAGATGGTGGCTATTGTGGATAACGAGTTAACAATAAGAAAAATGGTAAGAGAAGATATTGAAGACGTATATCATATAGAGTGTCAGTCCTTCTCAGCACCATGGACGAAGGAATCGCTATATTATGAGCTTGAGCAAAATTTATTTGCCAAATATCTAGTAGTTGAACTGGATGGTAAAGTGGTCGGCTATTGTGGATTATGGGTAATCATGGATGAAGCTCAAATAACCAATATAGCAGTTCACCCTGAATACAGAGGGAAAAAAATAGGTGAAGCTCTTTTAAGATTTACTATTCAATTAAGTAGAGAAATGAGTGCAAAAAGATTATCTTTAGAGGTTAGAGTGTCCAATCACATCGCACAGTCCCTATACAAAAAGGTGGGATTTTCACCTGGTGGTATAAGGAAGCGTTATTATACAGATAATCAAGAAGATGCTTTAGTAATGTGGGTGAATTTAATATGATTGAAAAAGATCAATATATACTAGGAATAGAGACAAGCTGTGATGAAACAGCTGCTGCGATTATAAAAAACGGCCGTGAAATTGTCGCAAATGTTGTTGCATCACAAATTGAAAGTCACAAACGGTTTGGTGGGGTAGTTCCAGAGATCGCTTCCCGACATCATGTTGAGCAATTAACAATTGTTTTTGAGGAAGCAATGAAACAAGCAGATCTTACTTTTGAGGATCTATCAGCAATTGCAGTTACTGAAGGACCTGGACTAGTTGGAGCGCTATTAACAGGCATTAATGCAGCAAAAGCCTTAGCCTTTGCACATGGTATTCCACTAATAGGAGTCCATCATATTGCGGGCCATATTTATGCTAATCGACTTATTCATGAGTTGGAATTTCCTTTACTTGCGCTGGTGGTTTCAGGTGGACATACGGAGTTAGTATATATGAGGGAGCATGGAGATTTTGAGGTAATTGGTGAAACTCTCGATGATGCTGCCGGAGAGGCTTATGACAAGGTTGCACGAACTCTTGGCCTTCCATACCCGGGTGGTCCTCATATTGATAAATTAGCTCATGAAGGTCAAGCCTCTATCGATTTACCAAGGGCTTGGCTAAGTGAAGGTTCCTTTGATTTTAGCTTTAGTGGACTTAAGTCAGCTGTTATTAACACACTCCACAATGCAAAACAAAAGGGGATTGAACTTGACCCTAAAGATGTTGCAGCAAGCTTTCAGGCAAGTGTTATCGACGTTTTAGTCACAAAGACTTCACAAGCTGTGGATAAATATCATGTTAAACAGTTGTTATTAGCAGGCGGTGTTGCAGCTAATAAAGGTTTAAGAACAGCATTAGAAAAAGAGTTTTCTTCAAGGGAAGGATTAACATTAACAATCCCACCATTATCATTATGCACAGATAACGCTGCCATGATTGCTGCTGCTGGAAGCATTTTATATGAAAAGGGAGTAAGAAGTGATTTAGCATTAAATGCAAATCCTGGTTTAGAATTAACATCTTATCAACAAAAGTGAATAAATAATAAAGTAAAACAGGATCTGAGGGTCCTGTTTTTTCTATTTCTTTTGACAAAAGGTGAGTGCATTCACAGAAAATCTCCTAATTTCTAAAAAAATAGGATTATTCACATAGTTATCCACAGAATGTACACGATTTTTGTAGAAATGTGTAAAACTATTTAAAATGCTGTCAAATCAATGTTTTTTAGAGTGTGTATAACTTGAGGAAATTAAAGCAAATATGTGGACAATGTGTATAAGTCTGTTGATATGTTGGAAATAAAGGATTTGTAGTGTGGATAAAAAGTGTGGATGTGAATAAATAATAGTTATTCACATGAACTTAAGAGAAGATTGTCGAATACGTTTTTGAATCTTACTTTTCTGAATGAATCAATAAAAAAACAGCGAGGAAAACCCGCTGTTTAATAAATATTCCGTTGATTACTTAATAATTAATGTAATTGTTCCCATTCTGCCATTAGACCTTCTAGTTTAGAATGGATTTGTTCATTTTCTTCGTTAATTTTTTGTACTTTTTCATGATCTTGATAAACATCTGGATCACAAAGCAGGGCTTCATTTCCTTCAACTTTTTCTTCAAGTTCGCTTATTTCATTTTCAATTTCTTCTATTCTTCTTTGCTTTTGTCTTTCAAGTTTTTTTAATTCTTTTTCTTGTTGATAACTTAGTTTCCCCTCAGGTTCTTGTCCTGATTTTTTTTGGATGGGAGAGTCATTTCCTTCCTGCTCTAACCGTTCATGTTCAAGTTGTTCTTCCTTTTTTGTAAGATAATAATCATAATCTCCTAAGTACTCAGTAAGATGAGTGCTAGAAAGCTCATAAACTTTTGTGGCAATTCTATTAATAAAGTATCTGTCATGAGAAACAAAAAGGATTGTACCAGGAAAATCGATTAAAGCATTTTCTAAGATTTGCTTACTATCTAAATCAAGATGGTTGGTTGGCTCATCAAGAATTAGGAAGTTGGCTTTTTGTAGCATCAGCTTAGAGAGTGCGACTCTTGCTTTCTCTCCTCCGCTTAGTGCAGATACAGGCTTTAATACATCGTCACCAGAGAATAAAAAGTTTCCAAGAATTGTTCGAATTTCCTTTTCGGTCATTTGTGGATATTCATCCCACAGCTCGTCTAAAACTCGTTTATTTGATGTAAGATCGGCTTGTTGCTGATCATAGTAACCAATTTGTACATGTGAGCCAAGAGAAAAGGTACCAGTCAACGAATCTAATTTTTGAATAATTGATTTTAGTAAAGTTGATTTCCCAATTCCATTTGGTCCGACTAAGGCAATGCTATCACCGCGGGATATAGAAAAGGAGATGTTAGAGATAACAGGATGAACATTGTCATAGGAAACAGAAATATGATCAGCTTTTAACACATCGTTACCGCTTTGTCGGTCAATATCAAACTGAAAGCTTGCTGATTTTTCATCACCTAGAGGCTTGTTCATTAACTCCATCTTCTCTAGCTTTTTCCTTCTGCTTTGGGCCAGCTTTGTAGTTGAAGCACGAGCTAAGTTGCGTTGAATAAAGTCTTTTAGTTTTGCTACCTCTTCCTGTTGCTTTTCAAAGCTTTTTAGCTCCTTTTCATATGAGTCAGCTTTTTGCTTTAGATATTGGCTGTAGTTTCCAATAAATCTTGTGCTTGTATGGCGGCTGATTTCATATACTTGTGTAACAATCTTATCTAGGAAATATCGGTCATGGGAAACAATTAGTATTGCTCCAGGGTAGTTTTGTAAATATTGTTCTAACCAGGTTAATGTTTCAATATCAAGATGGTTCGTTGGCTCGTCCAATATTAAGAGATCAGGCTTAGTAAGTAATAGCTTACCTAAAGCAAGTCTTGTTTTTTGGCCACCACTTAAAGAAGCAATTTTTGTTGTCGGATCAAAATGATGAAATCCAAGGCCATGTAGAACAGAACGTATATCAGCTTCATATTGATATCCGCCTTCTTCCTTAAATCTAACTTGAAGGGTATCATATTCTTTTAAAAGCTGTTCAAACTTTTGTGATTCAGTGGCCGGATCAACTGTTGCCATTTTCTGTTCAAGATTTCGCATTTCTTGTTCCATTGATTTGAGACCTTTAAACACTAAATTCATTTCTTCCCAAATCGATAATTGAGATTCAAGCCCGGTGTCTTGAGCTAAATATCCAACCGAAACATCTTTAGGCTTAATAATTTCACCAGAATCATGGGACATGGCTCCGGAAATAATTTTTAAAAGTGTTGATTTCCCTGCTCCATTACGACCAACAATCGCAACTTTATCTCTCGTTTGTACTTCCAACTTAATATTCGATAAAATAGGGTCAGCACCAAAGTATTTACTAAGTTGATTTATTTGTAACAATATCATTGTTTTCACCTCTACTAATGCTTTAAGTTTAGCTTAGTTTTGGGGTGCCTGTCACCACCCGAATTTTGTCGACGGAAAAGAAAAGTGCTCTCGATTCAAGTGTGTCATATACTCTTAGATGTTAAACGGGTGATTCTTGCTTTTTGTATCCATATAATTGTCACAATAACAAAACAGACAGAAGCTAAAAAATAGTGTATAGTCTAATATAAGGAGATTTGTATATGTCAGATTTTACTCATTTTAATGAACAAGGCCGAGCAAAGATGGTTGATATTTCGGCTAAAGAAGAGACTGTTAGAACAGCTCAAGCTAAGACAAGTATTCAAGTAACAAAAGAGGTTTATGAAAAAATGATCAACCATGAAATAGGAAAAGGTGATGTATTATCGGTTGCACAAGTAGCTGGAGTTATGGCAGCTAAGCAAACATCACAGGTTATTCCTATGTGTCATCCAATTTCAATAAAAGGTGTAAACATTGAGTTTGAATGGGATGCTCGTGATACGAATCATTATACTCTATTGATCTCAGTTACTGTGAAAACAAAGGGAAGTACAGGTGTTGAAATGGAAGCGTTAACCTCTGCTAGCATAACAGCACTAACTGTTTATGATATGTGCAAAGCAGTGGATAAAGGAATGATTATAGGCCCAACCTATTTAGTAGAGAAAACAGGTGGTAAAAGCGGCGATTTCCTAAGAAACGAAATATGACATGGATTTTACTAGTATCTCCAAAATCCTATAAGCATTGTCATATGTGTTTGTGTGAATGTGAGGGATAAGATTGAATATAGACCAAACGAAAATACCGCAGGCAACTGCTAAGAGATTGCCTTTATATTATCGGTTTTTAAAAAATTTACACTCGTCAGGAAAGCAACGAGTCTCATCCGCCGAGTTAAGTGATGCAGTAAAGGTAGATTCAGCTACAATCCGAAGGGATTTTTCATATTTTGGAGCTCTTGGAAAAAAAGGATATGGATATAATGTAAATTATTTGTTATCCTTTTTTAGAAAAACATTAGATCAAGATGAGATAACGAAAGTATGTTTAATTGGAGTAGGGAATTTAGGAACGGCATTTTTACATTATAATTTCACTAAAAATAACAATACAGTTATTTCTCTAGCTTTTGATGTAGACGAAGATAAGGTAGGTACAGAAATTGGTGGGGTACCGGTTTTCCATTTAGATGAGATGGAGCATCATCTTCCTGATGATGTTACAGTTGCGATTTTAACTGTACCAGCACCAGTAGCACAATCTATCACAGACCGTCTCATTACAAAGGGTATTAAAGGAATATTAAACTTTACACCAGCACGGTTAAACGTGCCGGATGAAATAAGAATTCACCACATAGATTTAGCAGTGGAGCTACAGTCACTAGTTTATTTCTTAAAACATTATCCTCATGAGGAGAAATAACTAATAACCATTATAGAAAAGGAGGTGGATTCGATGCCAACAGTAGGAATCGGAAGCCTTTTACTTATCGTATTCGTAGCATTACTTATTTTTGGACCAAAAAAGCTACCTGAACTTGGAAAAGCAGCAGGTAATACACTTCGTGAATTTAAAAATGCAACAAAGGGCTTAGCAGACGATGATGATGAGCAAGACAGCAAAAAAGAGAAAAAGGAAGAAGTCAAGTAAGATAGGATGAACCGATATGAAACATGATGAAATGTCGGTCATGGAACATATAACCGAACTAAGAAAACGACTCGTTATTGTTGTCGTTTTCTTTTTCGTAGCGGTTATTGCCGGATTTCTCCTCTCCAGACCGATCATTATTTATTTGCAGCAAACTGATGAAGCAAAATCACTAACATTAAATGCTTTTAATTTAACAGATCCATTAATGGTTTATATGAAGTTCGCTTTCATAATAGCATTTGTTATTACTTCACCGATTATTTTGTATCAGCTCTGGTCGTTTGTTAGTCCAGGATTATATGAAAAAGAAAGAAAAGTGACATTAAGCTATATTCCTATTTCACTTTTGTTATTCTTTCTCGGGATTTCCTTTTCTTACTTTATCCTATTTCCGTTTGTGATCGACTTCATGGAAAGAATATCAACTGACTTAGATATTAATCAAGTCATCGGAGTGAATGAGTATTTCTCGTTCTTATTACAGCTTACGGTGCCATTTGGTATCCTGTTTCAATTACCGGTTGTGATTATGTTTCTAACTAGATTAGGCATTGTCACTCCTATGTTTTTATCAAAGGTTAGAAAATACGCATACTTTGTGTTGTTAGTTATTGCAGCTTTAATCACACCACCTGAACTAGCGTCACATTTGATGGTTTCCATACCGCTGTTTATTTTATATGAAATTAGCATCTGGATTTCGCGTATTTCCTATCGAAAAGCACAGAAGATGCGTTTTGAAGAAGAGAACATAAAAAAATGAGACTCGTGAAAAGTCTCATTTTTTTATGTTCATTTTTTTAATTTTTCTTGATAAAGTAAACATCCGAATCGCAACACCAATATCGAAGGTTGCGATTAGCATTAATAAAATAGTTGGAAAGGTAAATATTCCGTCCTGGGCACTGTTTATTGCTAGATAAGTAAATAGCAACCCCATAATCAAATAAAAAATGGCCATGGAAATAGGGTTTGTTCTCATGATAAAAAGCCTCCAATAATTACTTGCATTTGTTCCATTTGCTTCATCATTCTTTCTATATCTTCCTGGAATACAGTCTGGATAATAACGACCATTGTATTCATAGCGACATGAGCAAAGATTGGGACGAGTATTCGTTTTGTTTTAACATAAAGAAACGCGAACGTGAATCCCATTGAACCGTACAATAGAACATGCTGTGGTTCACCATGTAATAGTGAAAAAATAAGTGAACTAATAACAGCAGCAATAAAGAAGTTTGTCTTAGTATAAAGTACCCCAAAAAGAATTTTTCGAAAAATAATTTCTTCTAGTATAGGACCTAAAATTGAGGTCACAATGATAACCAGAGGTGAAACCTTAATAACATTAACAATCATTTGAGTGTTCTCTGACCCAGCTTCGACCCCAAATACATTTACTTCTATGTTTGCTGCAACACTTTGTACAAATAAAGCTAAAAAGAAACCTGCAACAGCCCACCCAATTGAAGCCCCAACAGAAGATGGTTCCCCTCGGAAGCGGCTTTCTGCATGACGGTCGTGTCTTAAAAGAAAGAGAATAATGAAGAAAGCCAATGAAAAGCTGAGGATTGTCCAATATGCAAACCTCTCAACTGTGGTTTCTCCTATATTTAATAGGTCTAATAACCTTATTCCTAGAAACGATGATAGCTGTAGTAGCATATATGTTAATAAAATAAACCAATAATGCCTTTTCATATTAGCCTCCTTGTAAACCATCGGTGATATAACAACGAATAATTATACCAAACTTTATTGTAACATACCCATATTCCATCCTATGTATGATATCTCTTTTCATGAGATAAAATGATTAAGGTTCAAAATGATACCGTTTTCTATTAGGAATTTGCCGAGTCGAAAAATAATAGAAAAAGTTCTCAAAAAAATTAAGCTTCATACTTGAAATTAAAAAGGAACTTATATAATATATTAATTGTGTTAGCACTCAAGATTAGCGAGTGCTAATAAAAAGGAAAAATTAATCAATTATTTATGAAATTGAGGAGGTTGTTTCACTTGTTAAAGCCATTAGGTGATCGCGTTATTATCGAGTTAGTTGAATCAGAAGAAAAAACTGCTAGTGGTATCGTCCTTCCTGATAGTGCGAAAGAGAAGCCACAAGAAGGTAAGGTAGTTGCTGTTGGTACAGGTCGTGTACTAGATAGCGGAGAAAAAGTGGCGCTTGAAGTAGCAGAAGGCGATCGTATTATCTTCTCAAAATATGCTGGTACTGAAGTGAAATATGAAGGTACTGAATACTTAATTTTACGTGAAAACGACATTTTAGCTGTTATCGGTTAATAGAACAGCCCTATATCATAGAACATTTTATAATCTTGAGGAGGTTATGTAAAAATGGCAAAAGATATTAAATTTAGCGAAGAAGCTCGCCGTTCAATGCTTCGTGGTGTTGACGCTTTAGCAGATGCTGTAAAAGTTACATTAGGACCTAAAGGACGTAACGTAGTATTAGAAAAGAAATACGGTTCACCTTTAATCACAAACGATGGTGTAACAATTGCTAAAGAAATCGAATTAGAAGATGCATTCGAAAATATGGGTGCAAAATTAGTAGCTGAAGTTGCTAGCAAAACAAATGATGTTGCTGGTGACGGTACAACTACTGCAACTGTTTTAGCTCAAGCAATGATCCGTGAAGGATTAAAGAACGTAACTGCTGGTGCTAACCCAATGGTAGTTCGTAAAGGTATTGAAAAAGCTGTAGCTGTTGCATTAGAAGAGCTTCAAGCGATTTCTAAACCAATCGAAGGTAAAGAATCTATTGCACAAGTTGCTGCGATTTCTGCTGCTGATGATGAAGTAGGTCAATTAATCGCTGAAGCAATGGAGCGCGTTGGTAACGACGGTGTTATCACAATTGAAGAGTCTAAAGGTTTCTCTACTGAATTAGAAGTAGTTGAAGGTATGCAATTCGATCGTGGATATGCATCTCCATACATGGTAACTGATTCTGACAAAATGGAAGCAGTTCTTGAAAATCCATATGTATTAATTACTGACAAAAAAATTACAAACATTCAAGAAATTCTACCAGTATTAGAGCAAGTGGTACAACAAGGTAAACCACTATTACTAATCGCTGAGGATGTTGAAGGTGAAGCATTAGCAACTTTAGTTGTGAACAAGCTTCGTGGAACATTCAATGCTGTAGCTGTTAAAGCTCCAGGATTCGGTGATCGTCGTAAAGCAATGCTAGAAGACATTGCGATCTTAACTGGCGGTGAAGTGATCACTGAAGAACTAGGCTTAGATCTTAAATCAGCTAACATCGATCAATTAGGACGCGCTTCTAAAATCGTTGTAACAAAAGAAAACACAACAATCGTAGAAGGTGCTGGCCAAGCTGATCAAATCGCTGGTCGCGTAAGTCAAATCCGTTCTCAATTAGAAGAAACAACTTCTGAGTTCGATAAAGAAAAATTACAAGAGCGTCTTGCTAAATTAGCTGGCGGTGTAGCAGTTATCAAAGTTGGTGCTGCAACTGAAACTGAATTAAAAGAGCGTAAACTACGTATCGAGGATGCTCTTAACTCTACTCGCGCTGCAGTAGAAGAAGGTATCGTTTCTGGTGGTGGTACTGCTCTAGTGAACGTATACAATAAAGTTGCTGCTATTCAAGAAGAAGGTGACACTCAAACAGGTGTTAACATCATCCTTCGTTCTCTTGAAGAGCCAGTACGTCAAATCGCTCACAACGCTGGTCTTGAAGGATCTGTTATCGTTGAGCGCTTGAAAAACGAACAAGTTGGCATCGGCTTCAACGCAGCTAACGGCACATGGGTAAACATGTTCGAAGCTGGTATCGTTGACCCAACTAAAGTGACTCGTTCTGCACTTCAAAACGCAGCATCTGTAGCAGCTATGTTCTTAACAACTGAAGCTGTTATCGCTGACAAACCTGAAGAAGGCGGCGGCATGCCTGATATGAGCGGCATGGGCGGCATGGGTGGAATGGGCGGCATGATGTAAGGCTTCCTTAGCCAAACATCGACTTCCATTCTGTGAAGTAGTCATGTGAAAAATCTATATCAATAGCAATAACCACTTCCGATAAAGATTAGGGAGTGGTTTTTTGTGTTGTAAAATTTGCGTATCAAGATTGTTGGATGACAGACGTTTCAAGAACACAACAAAAACGAATATCAAAAAATTTGAAATACTTTTAGGGGAATTTATAATTACCGTATTGAGAACCAAGTGGTTAACGTTGGGGACATAACATATATGTTTTAGTGGATCTCTAATTACAACAAGTAATATATACTACGATTGATGATTTTTAATAAGATCAGTTTTCCCTAAATGGAACAAAATATGGAGTAACTCTTGAATTAGTTGTAGATTACTACTGTGCAGCAAAGGTTCTTAGTAGCAGCCAACATTTTGAGGTAATAATTAAAAGGTGAGCATCTCTTTTATCGTGGGATGCTCTTTTTGAATGGAATAAGAACCTTTCGAATTTTTATTGTTAAAATATGGTTTTGGTGTTAAAATGACCTTAGTCATAAAATGACCAAGGTCATTTTATGAAGGAGGCTGAATTCTATGTTACGAGAAGAAAGAAAAAATGAATTAAAAAAACAAATATTTTTTAAGTCAATCGAACTTTTTAAGGAGTATGGGTATGACAATGTTACTGTAGAAAAGATTGCATCATCCTGTGGAATTGCTAAGGGTACATTCTTTAATTATTTTCCAAAGAAGGAACATGTACTACTATATTTAGGGAATTCACAAAATGATTATCTTCAAGAGATCACACAAAAATATAAGAATGTAAAAATTAAACAACAACTTCTACTCATCTTTAAGGAGCTTTTGTCCGTTTACTTGGAAAATTCAGATCTCCTTAAACTCGCATTGTCAGAAACCATTCGATCTGCTCTAAAGGATGAATCAAGGAATATAAACTTATTTAAAGAAACCATGACTATTTTAATAGAAGAAGCAAAAACAAATAAAACAATAAATACCCGTTTTGATTCAAAAATGATTGCCTCTGTTCTTGTAGGAATCTATTTTAACACCCTAATTAGTTGGTCTGTAAGTCAAGATGAGAGTGTGAATATTGTCTCTATTTTTGAAGGGCAATATGAAGTGATTTGGGAAGGGATTGAACAAGATCTAAATTAAGAGTGGAGGTAAAGAGATGCAACTATTCATTTACTTGTCGATCATAATTTTAGGTTTAGTAAGTGTGTTACATTTTTATTGGCTATTTGGTGGAAAATGGGGGCTCCGAGTCTCGTTACCTGAAAAAGTAGAGGGCGGAGCTGTATTTACTCCAAGGTGGATTGAAACTTTAATTGTTGCAATAGGATTAATAGGTATGGCTTTTATATTATTAGCTCAAAATAATTTAATTCCCTTTTTCACACCGAATGCCTTTACGAAATGGTCATGTATCATAATTACCTTCATTTTTTTACTAAGAGCAATTGGAGACTTCAAATATCTGGGGTTTTCCAAGAGGATCAAAAATACTAATTTCTCTAGGTGTGATACGAAGTTTTACTCTCCTCTGTGCTTATTTTTAGGATTAATATTTATGACTTCATGGTTATTTTAGGACTCTGTTTCTTTAAGTAGTGAAACATTGTATAAAGCTAAGTTTGAATAGTAATAGACCCACCACTTTTAGGGAATGAGGAGATAGTATGAAAAAAAGAATCCTTATCATCGGGGCTGGGATTAGTGGATTAGCAAGTGCCCTTATGCTTGAAAAGATTGGTTATAAACCAGTAATCTTTGAAAAGTCGGATTGCTCTCGAAATGATGGCGGTGGTTTAACCCTTTGGTCCAATGCAACAGATGCACTTCATTCGATGGGTCTATTAGAAGAAATTTATCAAAACAGCAAAGTCATAAGTGAATCAACCCTTAAAACATCGTCAGGACAAACACTAGCCACTATACCACTGAGAGAGTTAGCAACTAAATATGGTACACACACAGTAGGTATTTTAAGAGCCAACCTTCATCACATACTAGCTAGTAATTTAAAACAGACAGAAATAAAAAAAGGCTATAGACTAGTAGACCTAAAAGAAACTAATGAAGAAGTAATCGCACGTTTTGAAAATGGTCATGAACAAGCAGGGGATCTATTATTAGGAGCAGATGGAATATATTCAGCGGTAAGAAATAAGATATTTCCTAATAATTCCTTACGTTTTAGTGGATATGAAGCTTGGAGAGGTATCTCTACTTATACAGATCAATATACGAAATCTGGTCTTGCGTTTGAAGCATGGGGTAATGGGATGCGATTTGGTTTTATTCCTATGTCAGATTCACTAGTTTATTGGTTTGCGACAAGGAATACCTCGGAGAATCTGAGTGAAGGTCAGATATCTAAAGAACAATTGACCCATACGTTTAGAGAATTTGTCGAACCTGTTCCGACCGTTATTAAAGTTACAAAAGAGAAAGACATCACTAGAAAGGTGATCTATGATCTAAAGCCATTACAGAATTGGTCAAAAGGTAGAGTATTGCTAATTGGCGATGCAGCGCACCCTACAACACCTAATCTAGGACAGGGTGCGTGTATGGCTTTGGAGGATGCCGTAATTCTTGCGCAAACTCTAGAAAAAGGAAACTCAATTTCACACACTGTCAAGACCTTTGAAGACATGCGTATGGATAGAGCTAAGTTCATTGTAAATAGCTCTTGGGTATTGGGGAAGATTGCACAAATCGAAAATAAGTTATTTTGTGATGTTAGGAATAGACTAGTAAAAATAGGTCCTTCAATACAAAGAAACAGTAATTTTAATAGAATTATCGGCCATAAAATTTTATAAATGGTGAAGTAAGTAGTTTGCATGTGATAGGAAAGGCGTTACATTGTATAGTAAAGTCCGGTAATAACCACTTTGTGGAAATATTGTATAAACCACGGCAGATCTAGTACCATTTAGCAGCTTTATTAGCTAACAAAATGCTAACATTCGGTTTATAAAAGAGGCTTCTCAATTAGTTGATTGAACTTATTGAGAAGCCTCTTTCTTTAGTAAACGGACCAGTTGGGGCAAGACTTGTTATATTATGAGTGCTTGAAGTGAATCTGTGTAATGCTCTTGAATATGCTAAAATATGATTAAGCTTGAATTGAAAGGGATGATTTAATGACCATTCCGGATAAAAAAGAGAAGTATTCGTATGCCGATTATCTAACATGGGACGAAGGTGGAAGATTCGAATTAATTGATGGGGAAGTTTTTAATATGTCTCCTGCTCCATCACGCAGGCATCAACAGGTTCTCCGAGAGCTATCTACAGCTTTTTCGATTTTCTTGCGAGAAGAAGAATGTGAAGTTTTTTTTGCGCCATTTGATGTACGGCTATTAGTGGAAAATAAACAAGATGATGATATAAATAATGTTGTTCAACCCGATTTATCGATTGTGTGTGACCAGAAAAAGCTTGATGACAAGGGGTGCAATGGAGCACCGGATATGATTATTGAAGTCCTTTCACCTTCATCTGTTAAGTTAGATCGTTGGATAAAGTTCCAACTTTATGAAAAAGCAGGGGTGAAAGAGTACTGGCTTGTTGACCCGGTTAACGAATCTGTAGAAATATATCTTTTAATCAATGAGCAATACAAATTTCAAGGAGTCTTTACAAAAGTTGATAAAATTTCTGTAAATATATTAACCGGATTAGAATTAGACCTAAATCAAATTTTTGATTAAATTAATGTGACTGACTGACCCCATTACTTTAGTGCTTTATCGTACTGGGGATTGCAGGCCCCTTTTTTCATTTAAATATTTATCACAGCGACAGCCTGGATAATTTTGTTCCACTAATAGATTTCTTATATCCATTATGTTGATGAAACTTTTAGGAAACCTCTTTCTATTTTTTACATGTTTTAGTTGTTTATAATTGGACAAATTCAGGGGCGTCACTATTTCATGAGCCACAAATTTAAGAAATAGTTAATCTATTTTTCACCCATTTTTTAAACTAGTCATGTAAATGAAAGACTACTTCCTTAATTTGAGGAGGTAGTCTTTTTTTTGTTGTTAAAATTCACCTTTGAAGACTTTTTTGATGCCAGACGTTATAAGGCTTTCTCGTGTATAATTAAAGCACAATGTAGGAAGAGTAAACGCGGACCTAAATATACCCAAGGGGGAAATAGAATGCGAAGGATCATCTTATCGACCGAAAGCGGTGCTGACGTACCGAGTGATTTAGCTGAAAAGTACGATGTTCAAATAGTTCCAATGCATATCATTATGGATGGAAAAGATTATTTAGATGGTTATCTTCCAGTACAGGATATTTATGACTATTACGGACGTACGAAGAAAATACCCTCTACTACCTCCACAAATGCACATGAGTATCAAGAGTTCTTTGCAAATATAAGAGAGAGTTTCCCAGATTGTATCATTGTCCATATTGGTTATACATCAAAAGCTTCTTCTTCTTTTCAAAATGCAGTCATTGCTGCGGAAGAATTTGAAGGTATTTTTCTCATTGATGCTCTGAACGTTACTGGAGGATTAGCGGCGATTGTACTGTATGCTGCTGAGTTATTAGAAAAGGAACCTTCCATTGAACCGGAACATTTAGTTGAAAAAATTGAGGCAATCGTTCCTAAATCAAGATTGGTTTTCATTCCAGGTAGTCTTGAGTTCCTTAAAGCAGGAGGACGAGTAAGTAATATGGCTTCTTTGATTGGAACTTTGTTGAAAATAAAGCCATGCATAGAGTTGAAGGATGGAAAGCTTATGTCCACAAAAAAGTACCGCGGGAACATGAGTGGAGCTACTGAAAAACTTTTTAGTGATTACTTAAATACATACAACATCGATAGAAAGCAGCTATATTTTATTTATTCAATAGGGTTTGATGAAAGAATCAGGCAGCGGATGGATGAGATTGCAAAAGAAAATGGATTCCACAATATAAGGTGGATCCAGGCGGGTGGTATGATTTCAACGCATTCTGGTGCTGGGGGCTTCGGGGTAGCGGGATTGGAGCAATAATACGGGAGAGGCTATATGCCAGAAAGCAATTGATTGAAATGATTGGAATTATGAAAATTAAAGTGTAGAAAAATGAGGAGAGTATCTTCTTTGATTGCTAATATTTTGCTAACGCAATCTAGTGAAAAACGGTTAATTCCTGTTAAAGATGTTACAGTAGGAATTTAATAATACATTGATTTGTTGTACTCTATCCACACCAAGCTAACAATATTACACACTCTCGGCTTACGGGTGGTATGATGTAATCATTGCCCAACCCCCTAGATATACAAGCGTTTTAATCGTAATTTATATACTGCTTTAAAGACTTCCCAAAGGTCAATTAAACCTTTAGGAAGTCTTTTTTTATTTTGCGTTAGAAAGCCTCCGATTACGAATATCTCCTGGTTTACAAAAAAAAACCACTATGTTATATTAAATTTATTAAATATGTTAAATAAAAATTTAACAAAATTAACAAGGAGAGAAATGTTCATAAAAAAGGAATGGTTGAGTTCGTTCTGGAATAACATGGGACATTACTCAAATGATAGTGTCCATGTAGACGATTGGTCACAGGATGCAATTAGGCAAATATAAATTCTTAGTTTTACATATGAAATAAAGAATTATTTATAGAATAATCATAGCTAGATTACTAATTGGCTTAAGGCATTAAAAAATAACCTATTAATCTTGCCTTTTACTATCGGCAAATTTTTAATGAATGCTTTTTCATATTTATTTGATTATTAAATACAATTTCTACATCCTAGGAGGTTCTTAATATGAGTGAAACATATGATATTGTGATTATAGGTGGGGGTAGCGCTGGTTCTGTACTTGGCAATCGCCTTAGTGAAGATGGAACACGTAAGGTTCTTGTTTTAGAGGCAGGGCGTAAGGATTTTTCATGGGATCTATTAATCCAAATGCCAGCAGCTTTGCCGTTTCCTGCAGGGAAGCCATTATATGACTGGAGATACGAATCAGATCCGGAGCCTTATATGAATGGACGACGTATCAAGCATGCTCGAGGAAAGGTGCTTGGGGGATCAGGATCAATAAATGGAATGATTTTTCAACGTGGTAATCCACTTGACTATGAACGTTGGGGAGCAGATTCTGGAATGGAAACGTGGGATTTTGCGCACTGTCTTCCTTATTTTAAGCGCATGGAAAATGCATTAGGTTCAGACCCAAGTGATGAGTTGCGTGGTCACGATGGTCCTCTTAAATTGGAACGTGGTCCGGCTACTAATCCTTTATTCCAAGCCTTCTTTGAATCAGCTGTTGAGGCAGGCTACTCGCGAACACCTGATGTGAATGGCTTTAGGCAAGAAGGATTCGGTCCGTTTGATAAGCATGTGTACAAAGGTCAACGATTTGGACCTTCACGTGCATATCTGCATCCGGCTATGGAGCGTGAGAACCTCACTGTAAAAACTCGTGCATTTGTTACAAGTATTGATTTCGAGGGTACTCGAGCGAAGGGCTTGACGTATCAAAGAAATGGAAAGACTCATCAGGTTATTGCAGGTGAAGTTATACTTGCTGGTGGTGCAATTAACACACCACAGCTACTTCAACTTTCAGGTGTGGGTGATGCTGAACATCTACGTTCACTTGGTATCAAACCGGTCGTTAACCTTCCTGGTGTAGGAGAAAACCTTCAGGATCATCTTGAAGTTTACATTCAACACGCTTGTCCACTACCAGTTTCGGAACAGCCTAACTTAAGCAAAGCACGGATGCCTTGGATTGGCTTGCAGTGGTTACTAGGACGTAAAGGTCCTGCAGCGACCAACCATTTTGAAGGTGGAGGATTTGTTCGTTCAAATGAGGATGTCAAATATCCTAATCTTATGTTTCACTTCTTACCTGTTGCAGTACGATATGATGGACAGAAAGCAGAAACAGCGCACGGATTCCAGGTGCATGTTGGACCTATGTACTCTGATGCTCGCGGATCATTGAAAATTCGTTCGACTGATCCTACTCAGCATCCTAGTATGGTCTTTAATTATCTATCGACAGAGCAGGATCGTCGTGAATGGATTGAAGCAATAAAGGTTTCAAGGGAAATTCTTTCACAGCCAGCTATGGCGCCTTACAATTCAGGAGAAATTTCACCAGGTGCTTCCGTACGTACAGACAAGGAGATTTTAGATTGGGTGGCACAAGATGCAGAGACAGCTCTTCATCCTAGTTGCACGGCAAAAATGGGGCCTGCTTCAGATCCAATGTCTGTCGTAGATCCCTTAACGATGAAAGTCCATGGACTGGACAATGTACGAGTAGTAGATGCGTCTGCTATGCCTTATGTAACAAATGGAAATATCCATGCACCAGTGCTGATGTTGGCTGAAAAGGCAGCAGATATCATCCTTGGAAAAAAACCATTGGATCCTATTAAAGCTGACTTCTATCGTCACGGGGTACATCCGACCGATGCAGGAACAATTAAGAGTTAACTATTCATAGTGCTTTACATGAAAGGCATCCTATCAAATGTAATTGCCCAGCAATCATTAATGATAGAATGCCTTTTCTATTTTTTGAAAGAATAAAAGGATTTAGCTTTCTTCAGAAGTGCTTCTGGATCTCTTTTGTCCTGAAATAGTATCAATATATGAACAATTGCATTCAGATAATATGAATCAAAAAGAAGTGGATCCCTCAATACGAGAGATCCACTTCTTGCTACTTTATTTTACCCATTCATCAACTAGTTCCTGGTTCTCCTCAATCCATTTCTTAGCCCCATCAAGTGGGTCTTCAGCACTTTCTACATAGTCGATTAGCTGACCGATTTGTTGATCATCCATCTTCCAGTTATTGAACCATTCACTTACTTCTGAATAATCTTCTTCAAAACCATGTCTTGTTGCGTGGTGAATTTTTTCTACACCACCGAATGTGTTTTGAGGGTCTTCTAGGAATTTTAAATCATAATTTGAAAATATCGAGTGAGGACTCCAAAGTGGTGCCACAATTGGTTCTTCATTTTCTATTGCTTTTCCAATCTGAGATAACATAGCAGGTTCGGAGCTTGGTACTAGTTCAAGGTCAAGATTATAATCTTTAATTAATTGCTCGGTAACTTCCATCGTACCTGCTCCAGGATCAAATCCAACAATTTCTCCATTAAATAGTTCTTTATGTTCATTCAAATCTTCCACACTATTAATATCTTCTAAGTATGTTGGAACAACAAGTCCTACTTTTGCATTGTCAAACCAAGTGGATTCTGAGAAATTAACCGTATCTTGAAATTTTTCTAAATAAATAGCATCTTGGACAGGCAACCATATTTCTAAACTAGCATCCAAGTTGCCACTTTCTAATGCCTTCATTGTAGCGCCCATGTTCAATACTTTTAATTCCACGTTATAACCTTTATCTTCTAAAATGGCTTTCCACATATTTGTCACAGCAATATTTTCAGCCCAGTTTATTTGGCCGATTGTTATATCTTGATTATTTACCTCTGCATCTGATTGTCCACTGTTTGTTTCCTCACTAGTGCTTCCACATGCAGTGAATACAGCTACTACTAGTAGAACTAAAATAAAACTAAGTCCTTTTTTCCATTTGCTCATGCATTAAAACTCCCCTCTATTTTTTATGTAATTAAGTCAAAAACATCTTAAAAATTAAATACGTTAAGAATATTTTTAACAAAAATACAAAGCTAATTTATCTCTTTTTTGAAGAGATCAGTATATGTATACAGGTAGTCGATAGCTATTTACTAAAGACCACCTGGTACCTACTTTCTTATTTTAATCTTGTTGATCTTTAGGTAAAAACTCAAATATCTTACCGCTTCTTATACTTGCAACTAAGCTTTCTAACCAATGATAGTAAGTTTTAGACTCTTCTAACTGATCGTAGTACTTTTTTGCCTCTGCTACAATTTCCTGTGTACTAGAAGAATCTTTAATAAGATTAATAAAATCTTCTTGTGCTTCTTCAATTGCTTCCATATTTGTTTTTACTTCTCGTTCCCACATTTGACAATAAAACACCATAAAAGAACGGAAGAAATTTTTCTCAGCAATATAGGTGTGTTTTCTAGAGCCGCGTGTAAATGTCTTTTTTACCATTTCTATTTCTTGAAGCTTACGAATACTAGTACTCATACTTGGTTTACTCATACCGAGCTCCGTACGCATTTCATCAAGAGTCATCTGATTTTGGAAATACATTGTCGCATATAAATTTGCAGCAGCCGGTGTTACACCATATAAGTCCATCGTCTCTGCTATGGCACTAATGACTTTATCTTTTGCTTCTTCAATTTTAATTCTGGATTTTTCAGTAGTTTCACTCATAAAGTAGCTCCTTCAATATAGAGTAAAGTGTATTAAATATTTTTTTAATTTTCTTTACAAACTTTATGATACCGTGTTCAGATAAAATGTCAAATGGAAAACATAATTTTACCCTAATTTATTAGAAAACTTACTAGGAAGTCATAATTAATCTAGTTCATTATTATTCTTATCTATGTATTACTGTCTTGTAGTTATCTTTGACAGCGATAGTAAGAAATGTTACTATTTTTAAAAAGTTAAATAAATTTTTAACAAACTTAATTTTGAACGAAAAATTGGAGTGGTTTGATTTGAGTCTAAAAAAACAATACATTAATGGTGAATGGGTAGAAGCAATATCGGGTAATACGCGTGATATTATTAACCCATTTAACCAGGAAATGATTGCAACTGTTCCAGAAGGTGATGAGTTAGATGCACGTGCAGCAATCACTGCAGCTAGAACAGCATTTGATAATGGAGAATGGGCATCTACTCCAGCAACTGAGCGAGGAAGTATCGTAAGAAATATTGCTGAACTAATAATAAGAGATAAAGAAGAGCTTGCTAGATTGGAATCTTTAGATACTGGTAAAACAGTAGAAGAAAGCCGTGGAGACATGGATGATATCGCAGGAGTCTTTCGTTATTACGCAGACCTTGCAGATAAAGATGGCGGGGAACTGATTGCTTCTCCAGTCCCAAACTCGATCAGTAGGGTAGTGCGTGAGCCTGTTGGAGTCTGCGGTCAAATTACCCCGTGGAATTACCCATTATTACAAGCATCTTGGAAATTAGCTCCAGCACTAGCTACAGGGAATACACTAGTTATGAAACCAAGTGAAATTACACCACTTACAACAATTAAAGTATTCGAGTTAATGGAAGAGGCGGGGGTTCCAGCTGGTGTTGCAAACCTAGTACTTGGTGCTGGTCATACAGTTGGTGCAGAATTAGCAGAAAATGTTGATGTGGATCTTATTTCCTTTACAGGTGGCATTGTTACGGGGAAGAAAATTATGCAAGCAGCAAGCGTGAATGTAAAGAAGCTTGCACTTGAGCTTGGTGGGAAAAACCCTAACATTATTTTTGCTGATGCTGATTTTGAGACAGCTGTTGATCAAGCATTAAACGGAGTATTTTTCCACGCAGGGCAAATTTGTTCAGCGGGCACAAGATTAATCGTTGAAGAAAGTATTCATGATGAGTTCGTTAACGCTCTTGTTCAGCGGGTTAACAAGTTTAAGTTAGGAAGCGGATTTGACGAAGAAACACAAATGGGTCCACTTATTTCAGCTGAACACCTTGCGAAAGTAGAAGAATATGTAGAAACAGGCATTAAAGAAGGTGCGACATTAGCAGTTGGTGGAAGTCGCCCAAATGAGCCAGAGCTACAAAATGGTTTTTTCTTTCTACCAACAATTTTTACGGACTGTACAACAGACATGAGCATTGTTCAAGATGAAGCGTTTGGGCCTGTTATCACAGTCGAAAGGTTCCGTACAGAACAGGAAGCAGTGAAGCTTGCTAATGACTCGATCTATGGACTTGCTGGTGGTGTTTGGACTAGTGATATCGTCAAAGCTGAACGTTGTGTGGCAAAGATGCGTATGGGCACTGTATGGATTAATGACTACAACCTATACTTCCCACATGCACCTTGGGGTGGCTTTAAACAGTCTGGTATTGGACGTGAATTAGGAAGATTAGGTATTGAAGAATATACCGAAACCAAGCATATATACCAAAACCTTAAACCTGAACCTATCAAATGGTTCTAAATATTAAAAAGGCTTCTCATAAGTTGACTAAACTTGTGGAAAGCCTTTTTACGTGTATTTAATCACTTTAGGGGGTTCCGAGTTCAAAAGGAATGCATTAACTTTTGTTTTTATAGAATAATTTTGGATATGGTGAAAATTCTATGATTTTAAACCAGAACTAATTTTTTAGAGTTAGGAATATAACTTAGTGAACATATACTTACAAGTTAAATATAACAAGTTTGGTTGTAATTATAAATAGTAAAATATTATTTTTTACTAAATAGAGGTACCATTAGTTATGATTACTGAAAAACAACAATATTAGACAAATTTTCTATAGTGAATAAAAGATTTAGAAAATACTTGAAATTAAATATCTAGTTATTTATAATCAAAATATATCCAACATATACGTATGAGTTATTGGCGAATTATCTTTACATTTGTTCGTACAAAATAAACTCACATATTATTGGTACGTATGAACTATTTTTAATACGATTAGTGTAAGCGTTACCATTTAATGTGCTACAAAGGGGTGGTTTTATTTGATTCAAATCTTATAAATAACATGACTTTCATACTTCTATTCTAGAACTCATTTCGATCTCGCTTTAAACAGTCTTAGGTCATGATAAAAATGTATTGTGTGTTTTTCCATGCTCTTAAGAGGTTTTCAGCTATTATGTATCAAAGGGAGGTTTTTTACATGTTACCTACTTCGAAGAATACATCACCTGAAATGACAGTAACAGCAAATAGATCAAATAAAGTGTTGAAATTTCTCAATTCAAAAAAAGTAGTACCGTATATTTTTGTCTCTCCGTTTATTCTTTCTTTTTTGGTTTTATCTTTATATCCTTCAATACAAGCAATCATCATGAGCTTTCAGCGAGTACTTCCGGGACAAACAACATTTATAGGAATGTCTAATTATTCAAGGGTTCTTAATCCAACCTTTTATAAGGCTCTATCAAATACATCTATCTACGTTTTACTAACCGTTCTCATTTTAGTCATAACACCAATTATTCTAGCTGTATTACTAGATTCTAAGCTTGTAAAATTTAAAACATTTTTCCGTGCATCTTTGTTTTTACCTGCATTAGCTTCAACAATTGTAGCTGGTATGGTGTTTAGACTTATGTTTGGTGAAACGGATACAGCTGTGGCTAACCAAATTTTAAATTGGATAGGTTTAGAGTCAGTTGATTGGAGATATAACGCTTGGTCAGGTATGTTTCTCATGGTTCTTCTTTGCAGTTGGCGTTGGATGGGTGTGAACATTCTTTATTTCTTAGCTGCTCTGCAAAATGTTCCTAAGGAATTATACGAAGCAGCAGAAATGGATGGTGCATCAACAATAAAGAAGTTTTTCTATGTAACATTGCCATTTTTAAAGCCGGTTACAATCTTTGTAACAACCATTTCCGTCATTAATGGTTTTAGAATGTTTGAAGAAAGCTTTGTTTTCTGGGAAGCTGGTTCCCCAGGAAATATTGGATTAACAGTTGTTGGTTATTTATATCAGCAAGGAATTCAGCAGAATGATATGGGATTTGGTGCAGCAATCGGGGTTGTTTTAATGTTAATCATCTTTGCAGTTAGCTTCATTCAACTTATTTTAACTGGAGCCTTTAAGAAAGGGGATGAGTAAATGAAAAAGAGTAAAAATACATTAGTCGTTTGGTTAATCAATATAGGCTTTTGCATCATTTCATTTATTGCGTTATTCCCTATTTTAAATTTGCTAATTTCATCACTAAGACCTTCCTCTGAATTAATGCGAAATGGAATTAGCTTGGCTTTTGATCCTAGCACACTGAGTTTTAATAACTACACGTATATTTTTACACAGGCTGGTAATTATTGGGGATGGTATGTGAACAGCTTGACCATTTCGGCGATTACAATCGTTTTATCGTTATTTTTCTCTTCGATGGTGGGGTATGCACTTGCGTTATACGACTTTAAGGGAAGAAATCTAATTTTTGGATTTGTACTATTTATTTTAATGGTTCCTTTTGAAATTCTTATGCTCCCGCTCTTTCAATTAATGATTAGTATGAACTTAATCAACACGTACACAGCTGTTATTCTACCTGCTGTAGTTGCACCTGTAGCAGTATTCTTCTTCAGACAATATGCGATTGGTCTTCCAAAAGAATTAATGGATGCAGCAAGGATTGATGGAGCTACAGAGTATGGAATTTTCTTTAAGATTATGCTTCCACTTATGGGACCATCGATGGCAGCGATGGCGATTCTTCAAGGATTAGGAAGTTGGAACAACTTCTTATGGCCATTAATTGTTTTAAGATCGAACGATATGTTTACATTACCGATCGGTTTAGCAACGTTATTAACACCATACGGAAATAATTATGATGTACTCATTGCGGGTTCTGTTATGACGATTATTCCAATCATTATTCTCTTTGTCTTTTTCCAGCGGTACTTTGTTGCAGGACTTACAGTTGGTGGAGTGAAGGGGTAATCCTATTGCGGATATAAAGAGGTGGAGTATTGATATGAATGGGAAAGAAATTGTATCAAAATTAGATTTTATACTTCAATGGATTTTCCGCCTTGTTGTGTTAAATGTAGCATGGATTTTCTATTCGGTTCTTGGATTATTTGTAGCAGGTATCTTTCCGGCTACTGCCGCTATGTTAAGTGTAGCTCGGAAGTGGATTCTGGGTGAACATGATATTAAGATTTTCCAAACATTTAAGAACGCATATCGTCAAGAATTTGCTACAGCCAATATATTAGGATGGATTTTAACGATAACCGGAGTGATTCTGTATGTTAATTTTCAATTAATGAAGAACTCAGTAAGTGTGTTCTCTGTTGTAACTCCTTTTGCCTTTTATTTAATGGTTTTCTTCTATATGATTCTATTAATTTGGGCTTTTCCAATGCTTGTTCATTATAAAGCTACCTGGAGACAACATCTTAAGAATGCCATTATTGTAGGTTTATCAAAAATTCATTATACCCTAATGTGTGGCTTAGCGATTTTTGCGATATTGTATCTATCTTTAAGCTATCCGGGGATCATTCCTTTTTTCACGATTAGTGTCTTAGGGATAGGTGTGATGTGGGTTACGTTGCGGGTCTTTACTAAAATGGATCAGGGAGTAACCGTGAAATCACTGTGAAATGCTGTAGCATCTATTAAATGTTTATTCCTACCTATAGTAAAAATAAATACAGCTATGAGTATGCATAAAAGTTAGTTTGTAAGCGCTTGTCCTGAGGTGGCGAACTTAAGGGAGGTGAAACGATCGAATTAATTTCATTATGAAAAAACTCTAGGCTTTAAAAATGATAACCAAGGGGGAAGAAAATTGAAAAAGTCGTTATCAGTACTATTGGGGTTACTAATGTGTTTTATATTAGCTGCATGTAACGGAGGAGATTCAGCATCTGGTGAGGCAACGGAAAAGGAAGTTATTGGTGGAGAGGTTGAAAATGCAACTGAATTAAAGTATTGGACATTTGTTGAATTGCATATGGATTTCTTTAAAGACGCAGTTCCTCGATGGAATGAACTTCACCCAGATAAACCGATTAAACTTGTTGCTGAAACATTTCCTTATGATCAAATGCACAACAACTTATTATTAGCGCTACAATCTGGTAAAGGTGCACCTGATATTTCTGATATTGAAGTAGGTCGTTTTCCGAATTTTTTACAAGGTGAGCCACAGCTTTTACCTATGAATGAATATGTTGAGCCTGAGATGGATAATTTCATCCAATCTAGATTTGACATTTATGCTAAAGATGGTAACTACTACGGTATGCCTACACATGTTGGTGCTACTGTTATGTATTATAACAAAGAAATTATGGACCAAGCAGGTGTTGATATTAGTTCAATCAAAACGTGGGATGACTATGTAGAAGCGGGTAAAAAGGTTGTTGAAAACACTGATGCTGTTATGACAACAGTTCATACGGGTGATGCAACTACTTTCCAACAAATGATCAGTCAACAAGGTTCTGACCTATTTGATGATGAGGGTAATTTAACCATAGATAGCCCAGAAAACATCAAAACACTTTCTTTGTTGAATGATATGCTTAATACACATAAAATTGCTGAGTTAACACCTGGTGGCGAGCCGCATGCTGAAGAGTTTTATGCATTTATGAATGAAGGAAAAGCGGCATCTATCTCTATGCCAATGTGGTATATGGGACGTTTCACTGATTATATGCCTGACCTAAAAGGCAAAATGGTAATACGACCAATGCCTGCTTGGGAAGAAGGCGGAGATCGCTCGGTAGGTATTGGTGGAACTGGTACCGTTGTTACAAATCAAACTGAGCATGCTGAGCTTGCGAAGGAATTCCTAGCATTTGCGAAACTTTCTAAGGAAGCAAATATTAAACTATGGACAGTTCTAGGCTTTGATCCACCTCGTTGGGATGTGTGGGAAGATCCTGCAGTTCAAGAGGATAACAAATTCTATCAATACTTCGGTACAGATATCTTTGAAACCTTACTAGAAATTAAAGATGAAATTAATGGTATTAACGTAACAGAACAATATCCAGATGTTCTGACCGAACTTAATACCAATACATTAAATAATGTACTAAGACAGAAATCTGAATCTCCTGAAGATGCTTTAAAGAAAGCGCAGGAAACAGTTGAAGCAAATATGCAGTAAGTAGATTAAAGGGTTGAAACGTTTTGGTTTCAGCCCTTTTTTAGTGTTACAGAATTAGTTTGTTTGTAAAAGTTAAATCTGAGTAAGCGCTAGGATTCACCTATGGCGTTTAGGTATAAACCTGTTTTATACCTGTTTGGAGCTCCCCTCTAGAAATTTAACGAAACTTATATAAGTTTAAATCGTATAATAGGTAATGATTGGAGTAATTAACATAACTTAGAAGGGGAGAGGGCCATGGCGGAAATTTTTATTGGATTTATTATAATTGCATTCTTTATTATTTTAGGAAGTACATTATTTTCAGCACCTAAGAACAAATCATTAAGAAATGACCCAATCCCAGAGCAACTAGGTGTTCAGTTAGAGGAAGGAATACCGATTGTGAAGAAGCTCGATCAATCCTTAACAAACTCTTATATCGATAATGTGAAAAACCGTGTTTTGCAGGAGCGTCCGAAATGGAAGGATCATGAGTTTGATTGGGGTATGTTTGAGTTAAAGCGTTATTTCTTCATGAATAGCTTATTAAAATCAGTTCCGATGTTTAGCCATCACGTAGATGAAATTTGGCATGAGATGTTAATGTTTACAAGAGATTATGAAAAGTTTTCAAAGGACTTTTATAATGATACGCTGCATCACACGCCGAATATGGATCGTACACCGATTCCGGGTGAACGAGCCTTTTTTGATTGGGTATATATTAGTTTGTTTGAAGTAACTACGAACAGCAGAGCTATTTGGGGGCGCTTTTTACAGAACCCAATAAAGCGTGAAATAATAGAGGATTTTCGTCAATTATCTGAAGATGAGTTGCTTTCAACATATTTTAGAAAAAATGAAGACTGGTTAGAAGTAAAGAGATATTTAATTCGTAAAATGAAAAACGAGATTCTTGAGGCAGAGCAGCAAAAATCAGGCTCGAAAAAGTTTACTCCACATACATCAATGAGTGATACCAATATTTATTCCTATGCAGCAATGGCAGCTATCTTTTATTCGTTATATGACGAAGATCAATTTCATGAGCATATGAGTGAAGTAGTACCTGAAGAATATGATAAAGGTGTTCCTTTCAGTGGTGGTGGATCTTCTTGTTCTGGTTTTGCATGTAGCAGTGATTCAGGTGACTCGGGTGGCGGTGGAGATTCAGGAGGAGGTTCCAGCTGCTCCAGCTGTGGAGGGGGCTGCAGTAGTTAAGGGAACATTTTCCTTTGCTAGTAGTGTCTAAGAAGAATGTGATTTTTATATGGGAGACCTTCTCAGGAGGAGAAGGTACAATTAGAATGAAGGTAATCTAGATGAAAAAGAACACAATTTTTAGCCAGTTAGGCAAATTGCGTTCTTTTTTTATTCTGCTAGTTTATGAGATTAAACCTTCATCATTTTTCTATTTATATCACTAGGCAACCAAGTTTCTGTTAAACTGAGGCTGCTGTTTTTCACTTTTCATAATGAACGCACCAATGGTAACGAATACAATGACGATCAATGACAATACAATATAGGAGTTTTGGAATCCAATTGCACTATATAGTATCCCCATTACATAAGAGAAGATGGTGATACCAATTTGTTTTGCAAAGTTAAATCCAAGCATATAGACAGTTGCTGATAGGCGAACATCGAATACACCTGTAATATATTTCATAATAGAAATGAGCATCAATGGCATTTCAATAGATGCTAGTATTCTCCAGAAGGAAAGCATCCATATCTCAGTTAAAAATGCAGATCCTAGGATACGGACAAATAAAATAATACCCGCTAGAATGAGTCCGTTTTTAGCTCCTATTTTGTTAATAAACCATGGTGTTAACAGCATAAAACCTGCTTCAAGAAAGATTTGTAAGGATGTGATACGACTAAAAATGAGCTCTCCTCTAGATGTATCATCAAAAAAGCTAGTAAAATAATTTGGGAATTGTTGATCAAAGACATCAAACATTGTTGCGATCCCAATCATCATGATACAGAATCCCCAAAAGCTTCTGTTCTTAAATACATTCATGATATTTTCTTTTGTAACAGGGTTTTCTTCACTTTCTTTTGAAACTCCTTGGGTACTAGTATCATCATTTTTTACACGAAGTGCCCAGAGAAGTACACCAAGAATAATGGCAGAAACGGTACATGCCCAGAAAATACTATAAGGGTTACGTACAAACATGATACCGCCAATAAATGCAGCAGTACCGCCAGCTAATGAACCGAATAGACGAACATGGCCATACTCATAATTGTTTTCACGTGTACTACGTTCGATGTATGCTTCGACAACACCGACACCACCATTTAAACATAGGCTTAAGAAAGCCCCACCAACTACTGCCCCAAATATAGCATTGATTTGAAGTAGTGGGATAAATGCAAATTGAACGAATGGGCCAATAAATAAAAGACATAGAACGACAAAGCCAAAAAGGTATTTTTTTAAGCCTAGCTTATCTTGAATTAATCCATAAATTGGTTCTAATATTAGGGCGGTTATAGCCATTGCTGAAAATACGATTCCTGAAACACTTGTATCCAGATGGGCTGTTTTATGCAACCAAAATGGTAAAAAGGCGAATATTAAAGCCCAGATCATGAAGTAAAAATAGTACATACCGCCAAAATTCCAAAATTTAAGTTGGTTTAAGTTTCTCATTATCTATGAATCCTTCTTTCTACTTTAAAACTTCTGGTGTATTTGGTGTCCATCTTTTATCTGGAACAGGTACACCAAATATCGGATTTCCTTGTTCATCCCACTCGATTTTTTGAGCACGTGCTTGGCGGTTTGGTTCATAAAGTGGATCCCCGACTAATTCTGTGTAGTTACGAGCGTGATAGACTAGAATCGTATCTTTACCATCTGGAGACTCCGTAAAACAATTATGTCCTGGTCCATACTGACCATTTTCGGGACAACTTTGGAATACTGGCTCCTGACCTTTCGTCCATGAATTTGGATCTAGTAAATCATCATCTTCACTTGCAGTTAAAAGACCCATGCAGTAGTCTACCCCAGTGGCACTTCCTGAGAATGTGATAAATACTTTTCCGTTTTTAATTAAAACAGCAGGTCCTTCATTAACCCAAAATCCTTTAATTTCCCAAGGTAGTTCAGGCTTGGTAAGCATGACCGGTTTAGTTGATATGGTCCATGGATTTTCCATTTTAGAGATATATAGATTTGAATGTCCTTTAATATCTAAGTCCTGCTGTGCCCAAACGTAATATTGTTCACCTTTATGGAAGAAGGTAGTAGCATCAAGAGAAAACGTTGACATTTCAGTTTTAACTTCGCCCTTTTCAACCCAAGTACCCTCTAGTGGATTCTCGGATGCGTTTTCAAGAACGTACATTCTATGGTTAAATGTATTGTCGTTAATATTCGTATCAGGTGCAGCTGCAAAATAAATGTACCATTTATCATTTGCTCGATGAATTTCTGGAGCCCAGATTAAGTTGCTTAATGGTCCATTATCATGTTTCCACCACACAGCTACTTCTGTGGCATCGTGTAGATCATTCAATGTTTCTGCTCTTCTTAAAACAATACGATCATAAAGAGGATGAGAACCTGTAAAATAATAAAAACCATCCGTATGTTTATAGACGAAAGGGTCTGCTCGTTGTAAAACAATTGGATTCAAAATTTCTTCTGCCATCTTAAAACACTCCTTTTTAAATGCATGTTAACGCTTAATTTTTAAATAGAATGAATGAATCATTCTATTTATCTACTTAGTTAGCTTTAGGGAAAATGATTTCATTCTTGAATTCATAAAGTGATGTTCTGTTTTTTAATTTACCAGTTGTACGTACGTATGTCAATCGTAATCTCAATTATTGTAAAAAAATATCCTTTTTAAAGGTTGAAATGGGCTACAAAAACAAATTATGTACGTACGTCTCGTATAATTCCATTATCTGTTGCATGAATAGGTACTGTGTTTATCTGGTTGGTGATACATGTTGTACGTATATATATTCGTAAATTTGGTGAATATACAGGAATGAATGATCGGTAGTAGTTGGTGAATCCTTCTACAGTTCGAAAGCCTTTACATTCTTTTGGTAGAATGATATATTAATATCAAAGTTTATATAACTTATGGATTGTTACTGATAAAGCAGGCAAAACCTAAGTTGCTTAGAAATAGAGGAGGGAATCCTTCTGTTTTCTTGAGCAATTTAGGTTTTTTTTATGCAAAAAATGACCTTTTATTAGTGATGAGCTATTTCATTTTTAACAATGTTTCAAAATACTAGATGAGGTGATAAATAATGACTAGCAAATTTCCAGAAGGATTTTTATGGGGTGGAGCAACAGCTGCTAATCAATTAGAGGGAGCATACCAAGAAGGTGGAAAAGGCCTTAATTTAGCGGATGTACTTCCAGGAGGAAAAGGGAGACTTAAGCTTTTAACTGATACTGGATTTAATTTTGAAATTGACCACTCAAAATATGTGTATCCTAATCATGAAGGAATCGATTTTTATCATCGATATAAAGAAGATATCGCATTATTTGCAGAAATGGGCTTCAAAACGTTTCGTTTAAGTATTGCTTGGTCTCGGATTTTTCCGAACGGTGATGAAGTAGAGCCAAATGAAGAGGGTCTAGCATTCTATGATCGAGTGTTTGATGAACTAGCAAAGTACAACATCGAGCCATTAGTAACAATTGCACATTATGAAACGCCATTGCACCTAATAAAAGAATACGGTGGCTGGAGAAATCGTAAATTAGTAGAATTCTTTGAGCGTTATGTAACAGTTCTTTTCAATCGCTATAAAGATAAGGTGAAATATTGGCTTACGTTTAATGAAATTAACGGAGCAACACATATGCCATTGTTTGGTCTTGGTTTTTCACCCGAAAGTGAAGAAACACGTCTTCAAGACAGCTTCCAAGGGCTTCATCATCAATTTGTTGCAAGTGCTAAAGCTGTTCAACTAGGACATGAAATTATTCCAGGTTCACAAATTGGCTGTATGCTTATCTATGCACCTGTTTATTCTTTTGATAGTAATCCTGAAAATATTATGTACGCACAGCAAGAGGCTCGTATTTTCAATAATTTCTGTGGAGATGTTCATGTTCGCGGTGAATATCCAAGCTTCATTGACCGTTACTTCAAAGAGAACGACATTAACATCAAAATTGAAGACGGTGACCTTGAAATCATAAAAGAAGGTACAGTGGACTTTATTTCATTTAGTTACTATATGTCACGAACTGATAAGAAGAACAAAACTCCTGAAGAAATTGGTCAAGGAAACTTGATTGGTGGAGTGAAAAATCCATTCTTAGATGCAAGCGATTGGGGCTGGGAAATTGACCCTGTTGGTCTTCGGATTGCTTTAAATGAACTATATGGCCGATATCAAGTTCCTTTATTCGTTGTTGAAAACGGTCTAGGTGCTTACGATAAGGTAGAAGAAGATGGAAGCATTAACGATGATTATCGCATTGATTATTTAAGAGAGCATATTAGAGCAATGCGTGAAGCGGTAGAAGATGGTGTTGAATTAATGGGATATACTGCTTGGGGATGTATTGACTTAGTAAGTGCTTCCTCAGGTGAAATGTCTAAGCGCTATGGATTCATTTATGTAGACAAGCATGATGATGGAAGTGGAAGCTTAGAGCGTAGTAGGAAAAAATCATTTCATTGGTATAAAAATGTTATTTCTACGAATGGAGAAGAGCTTTAAAAATTATAACAGGTATGGTCAGGGAGGCTTCTATGTGGTTTTTACATGGAAGCCTTTTTTAATTGTCAATAAAAGCAAAGGAGAATGATCTAAATAGCTTCATCAATTCTCAACTTGTTTATCAAACGGTAATGTTTGTTTTTTTTCTTCAAGAATCATTCTGTATAAAAAGTGAAGGATTACACCTTCTATCCTTAAATTTGTACCATCTAAATAAAGGAAAATAGTAATAAAAAATTAACGTAATAAAAATATTTTAAAAATAACATGGTGGTATAATTTTACAAAAAAGGTGGTGAGGAAATGGAGAAACAAATTCATGTAAATGTAAAGAAGAAAAGGTTCAATTTTTTAAGATGGTTTGGGGTTTGTCTAGGTATGCTAATGTTAATTGGTTTTACTTATCAGCAAATTATGACTAGAGTAACAGCTGACATGTATCCTCCGGTAGGTGAAATGATTGATATAGGAGAGTATACATTACATTTGCATGCTCTTGGGGAGAAAACGAACCTTCCGACAATTATTCTTGAATCTGGTTTGGGTACGCCATCTTCGTATAAGGACTGGGAGAATATACAAGAGGAACTATCAAAATACACGAGAGTTATTTCATATGATCGAGCAGGATATGGCTGGAGTGAGTCTGCTTCAAATGAGCGAACAGCAGAACAAATTGCAGATGATTTATTTAAATTGCTTGAACAGGCGGAGGAAAAGGGTCCGTTTCTTTTAGTCGGCCACTCTTTTGGTGGGTTTACATCACAAGTATTTGCTCATAAATACAAAGAGGATGTGGCTGGACTTGTGCTTATAGATTCTTCACATGTTGATCAAGAGGGAGGATTTTCAAAAGGTGAAAGTTACCTAATTAGAGGGCTAAAAGAATTAGGTGTCGGAAGAATATTAGAGTTGATTAATATGCTACCTATCTATTCAAATGATGAACTATCTGTTCACTTTTTCCATCAACATTTTTATAACGATAATCAAATAAGTGAGCTAGAATTTATGATGACCAAATCAGCAGAACAGGTTCGTACCGCTCAAGCGGAAGGCTTCGGAAATATCCCGTTATTTATTTTGTCAGCTGAGCATGATGAATACCCAGAGTGGTCAGAACTGCAAGCCCAAACTGCTTCGTTATCCTCAGATAGTAAACATATCGTTGTTAAGGATGCTAGTCATTATATCCACAAAGATGACCCGCAGATCGTTATTGACACAATTATGAGTATGATTGAAAAACGACAATAGGTTAATAAGTAAAGGAATTCACTAGTAACAACTAAGGGTAATTAGCTAGCGGGTAAGATAATAAACAAAAGGAAATGTGAAAAGGTGGTACATTTCCTTTTGTCTATGGCTCTATTTCCCAAAATCTTAGTATTTTGTGTTGTGCTTCCATTTAAATAGAAAAATTAGATTAATTCTTAAGACACTCGTTTCAAAGTAAAAGCTAGTCTTCCTTTTGTTCCCCACCAAAAGCCTCTGGAATCATTGTAAAGCCTTCTATTACAGTATCTTCTTCCACTTCAATCATCAAATAACGTTTGCCACCTAACTGTACTTGTTTGACGTACCTTAAGTCTTGTGGGCTAATAGAGATATTCGCTATTTTTGTATTGATTTTAATTGATTTTGAAGTGAACTTTGGTAGAACACTGTTTGCTTTTATCTCATATTTGTCATCATCAATTATTTTTTTGAAGGCTGTTTCTACCTTTTCGGTGTTGATATCTTCTAGACCGCTCATTTTTAAAACTCGTTCAACATCTTTTGTGTCTAACTTTGGTAGTTCCTCCTCTTCATTTTCTACAATCATACGGTTTATCTCTTCATACACATTTGAAAGAGTAGATGTATTTAGTTGATCACCAGTTACGTCTTTGATAATTTCTTCAAAAACGATTTTATCGTCCTTTGCGGTCATTGTTTCTTCGCCGTTTAATACTTCTTCAATGAACTGATGATCTGGCTCATGTACCTTACCTGCTGAATACAGAATGTGATTAACATCAGCTGCATTGTCGGTAAAGCATGGAAACAGAAACCCAGCAATTGGAGCATTAAGGTTAATAATCGGATCAACAACAAAGTTATATTTGAACTCCCTCTCAACATAATCAAATAGTAGTTCTTTCTTTGGCTCTTGTGTGTTATTAATACTGCACAAAATAAAGGGATGAGAATAAACAGTATCTCGATCGCTTTCCTCAGCTTCATCGCTTCGTCGTTTTGTTGGCTTGAGGTATTCTCCTTTTATAAATGTAACAACTATGTCCATTTCATATTGTCGTATAAGCAGCATTTTGCCTACAATTTGCAGCATTTGCTCTTTCCAGCCTTCAACATCATTACTAAGTAATCCTTGATGTAAGATAAGCTGGCTATTATTTTCAGCATTTCGTTGAAACTTTAATTCAAATAGCTTCTCATCGAGCTGGCCAGCTAGCAATTTTTTGAAGTTATTCATAAATAACTCCTGTTGATCCTGATCAAGCATTTCAAATGGTTGACTTTGGTGATGATAAATCTCACTTGATTCTTTCATAATATAAACATTAAAAATGTCGGAGATTTTGAGTAAATCATTATCTATTTTGAATTGTTTTCGAATAAGTGCAACATCTTTTTTGTTCATGACTTTCCACTCCTAAGCTACCTTGAGGTATTCTCATCTGTTTCGTAATTCATCTATTTTACCATAATTGTTTAAGTGTTATTAAGGTCTTTCATTATCATACAGTGAAAGACCTTTTTTATTTTTTTGAAAGTTCATTTGAGTCGAAATATTCATTCATGTATTATAAATATAAATATCTCAAATTATATTATTTTGTTTAATATAGTAGTTTACAAGTAAAATGGAGGTTGATATGAAGGTTCAGTTTACATTACAAACTAAAATTTTAGGTCTCATTTTCTTTCTTATTTTACTTGTTATTGGAGTTCTTACCGCTACATTTGCTTATAATGAAACAAAAGAGGATGTTAAACAGGCTGAAGAATTGGCTCTTCAAACAGCTCAAACTCTCTCGTTTATGCCTGCGGTTCAAGAGGGTTTTCGGGAACAAAATGGTAATAGGCAAAATATGAATTTGGTTATAACTAAAATGATGGATCAAGTAGATGCTTCAAGTATTTTTATTGAAAATCGGGAGAAGAAAATAATCGCTGGAGAAAAGCCTATATCACGATCACATGAAACATATAAAGCTCTTGTTTTTGGGAGTTCCTATATTACTCATGTTGGAAAGAAAGAGGAAGAGGTTTTAAGAGGAATAGCTCCAATCATTCTTGATCACGGTGATTATACAAAGGTAGAAGGAGCAGTAGTTGTTGAGTTTCAGATGCTGGAAATCCGTAACCGTATTTCAGGTGAAGTAAAAGGAATGGCGATGACTTCCGCAATTGTATTATTAATAGGAGTGGTCGGCAGTATTGTTCTTGCACGTAATATTCGAAAAGATACTCTTGGGCTGGAGCCTTATGAAATCGCTTTATTGTTTAGAGAGCGTAATGCCATTTTACAATCAGTCAAAGAAGGTATTATTGCCATTGATCAATACGGCAGGGTTACGATGATGAATAAATCAGCTCAACAAATTTTAGACATTTCAAGTCGAGATGAAGTTCAGAAAATTAATGAAATGATCTCATCTGATACTATTTTAAAACTAATGGAATCAAAAAAAGATGTTGTAAATGAGGAAGTGCAGTACAAGGATCGAACTCTTATAGTTAATACTCAGCCAGTTTTAGAGGATGGAGAAAGAGTCGGTAAAGTTGCCACCTTTAGAGACAAAACGGAAATGAAAAAGATGGTTGATGCATTTTCTGAGGTGAAGCAGTATTCAGAAGATTTACGAGCACAAGCACATGAGTTTACAAATAAGCTTTATGTCATATTAGGATTAATTCAACTTGGTAAAAAAGAAGAAGCCATACAACTAATTCAAGAAGAAACAAAATCACAAGAACATCATGGCGAACTAATTTTTAATTCAATACAAGATGAGAAAATTCAAGCAATTTTACTAGGAAAACTTGCGAAAGCATCTGAAAAGAAAATTGTCTTTCATATTGAAGAAGAAAGTTCAGTATCACCTCTATCAGAAAAATTTAAACTTGCACCGCTAATTATTATTTTAGGAAATATATTAGATAATGCGTTTGATGCAGCAGCAGAAAGCGAAGAAAAAAAAGTTACTTTTTTTGCAACGGATTTTGGGAATGATGTTTTGTTTGAGATAACAGATAGCGGTAAGGGAATACCAAATGGCATGGAAGAAGCCATATTTGAAAAAGGTGTCTCACTAAAGGGAGAAAAAAGAGGGTATGGCCTTGCGAATGTGAAAGAGGAAGTGGAGCTTTTAGGTGGCTTTATTGAATTGACAAGTACGGAAGAAGAGGGAACTGTGTTTTCGGTATTTTTACCAAAGTAATAGATAAAGAGGGGGAACGGGTATGATTAACGTCATCATAGCTGAGGATGACTTTCGGGTTGCTCAAATTCATGAGGCATATTTAGCAGAAGTGAAGCAGATGAATTTAGTAGGAAAAGCAAGCAATGCTAAGGAAACGTTTGAATTATTGGAGAAATTAGATGTTGACTTACTTTTATTAGATGTGTACATGCCTGACCAGCTAGGCACAGAGCTTTTAGCCAAAGTAAGAGAAGCCTATCCTGAAGTTGACATTATCATGATTACAGCAGCAACAGACAAGGCCTTTATAAATAAAGCACTAAACTATGGAGTAGAACATTACTTAATAAAGCCGATCACCATTGAACGATTTAAAGAAGTAATGGATCAGTATAATAAGAAAAAAGAGTTGTTGAAGTCTGTAACCGATGTGAATCAAGATGTTCTTGATTCTCTATTTGGATCAGGAGATAAGCAAATTGAAAAGCCTCTGCTTCCATCAGGCATAGATTATGTTACTTTAAAAAAAGTAAAGGAAATCATCGAAACTGAATTTGATGGAATTACATCAGAGAAAGTCGGTAAAAAAATGGGTGCTTCACGAACAACGGCGAGGAGATATCTCGAATATTTAGTTGGAACGGGTGAAGCTATATCAGAGCATGTATATGGAATTGTTGGAAGACCAGAGAGACGTTACTACTCGAAAAAAGCAGAGTAGTAGCGTCTCTCTGCTGCTTGGTGAACAAAATGAACAAAACTAAATTTAATTTATTTATTACTCAATATTTTGAAAACGTTTACATAAAAAAGCTTAATCGATACGATATCTATAGGTAAAGCAACACACATTTTATAGCAAGAGGGTATGTGTATCAAAAATTGTTAATAAGGGGTGTTAGTTTTTATGAAAAAGATAGGAATCTTACTTTTATTAATGGCGATTTTAACAGCATGTTCAAATTCAGCCTCAGGTAACAAGGAATTTCCAAATAAAAATATTGAAATCGTTGCTCCTGCATCACCAGGTGGTGGCTGGGATTTAACAGCCAGATCCATTCAGCAAGGTTTAAAAGATAATAGTTTAGTAGATAGCAATATAAATGTAATCAACAAGCCTGGTGGCGGAGGAGAAGTTGGTTGGAAGTACTTAGAATCTAAGGATGCTCACTTCTTAGCTGTAAATTCAAGCTTACTTCTTACAAACAACTTACTAGGGCAAAGTCAGTTAACACACAAGGAATTTACACCAATAGCAACACTTGCTACTGAATGGATTTCGATTGCCGTTCCAGTTGATTCTGAATTTAAATCAGCAGAAGAAGTAATGAAAAAGTTAAAAGAAGATCCTAAATCATTAAAAATTGGAGTAGGTCCAGCACTTGGAAATAATGATCACTTATCATTTGTTCAAGCTTTTAGTGAATACGGAGGAGATCCTTCTCAACTTGATTTTCTTGTTTATGAAGGTGGCGGAGATGTTGTAACAGCATTACTAGGAAATCACGTAGATGTGATTACAACTGCATTATCTGAAGTGAAAGATCAGCATTTAGCTGGGAAGCTTAAAATTCTAGCTGTTTCATCTGAGGAAAGAGTAGAAGAGCTTGATGATGTTCCAACGTGGACGGAGCAAGGTGTTGACATGGTTTTCCCTCACTGGAGAGGAATCATGGGACCACCTGATATGACAGAAGAAGAAATTGCGTACTGGGATGAAAAAATCGGAGAATTGGTAAAAACAGATCAATGGCAAAAAGTACTTGAAAATAATGATTGGGACGATTTTTATAAAAATAGTTCAGATACAAAAACCTTCTTAGGAGAACAAGAAAAATCGTATAAAGAGTTAGTTAATGATTCTGGACTTGTAAATTAATTACAAAGTTAACCTTCCCATCGGGAAGGTTAACTTTTCATCAGTAAGGATACTTAGTTAGAAAAAAATAGAGAAAGGGGCGAGTTCTAATGAAAATAATTAAAATGGGAATGCCAATCTTCTTGATCCTACTAAGCATTGTTTTCATAATTGGATCTTTCAATTTACCAAAAGCAAATTTAGGCAATCCAAATGGTCCTCTTTATTTTCCAATCGGATTAAGTTTTTTATTATTGATTTTTAGTGTTTTATATCTCTTCCAAGAACTTAAAACCTTAAATAAAGAAAACAAGAAAATCACACAAATGCTTTCTGGGCGAACACCTAAACTTATTGGTATAACCGTTTTATTAGGCGTAGGGTATGCGTTCATTTTTGAGATCATTGGATTTTTGTTTTCGACAGTTCTGTTTCTAGGCGCACTGTTATTTGTCGTGAATGGCAAACAAAAGTGGAAGGTTAATTTGATTGTAACGGTTTGTTTCTCATTTTTATCCTGGTATGCATTTAGTGTGTTACTAGGTGTTAGCTTACCATAGGAGGTGACTTGAATGGATATGAATAATTATCTCGAAGGATTAATGACATCCTTAGAGCCAATGAATATATTATGGGTTATTGTTGGCGGGTTTTTAGGGACAATCGTTGGGATGTTACCAGGGCTTGGGCCAGCAACAGCTGTAGCGGTATTGATACCCATTACATTTGGGATGGAACCGATCAGTGCAATCATCCTAATGGCAGCGATTTACTATGGTGCCATGTATGGGGGATCAAGGAGTTCGATTTTATTAAATACACCTGGTGATGGATCAGCTATTGCCGCAACCTTTGATGGATATCCTATGGCTCAAAAGGGCCAAGCGGGTGAAGCAATGGCTATTTCAGCAGTAGCCTCCTTTATTGGCGGAATTATGGCTGTAATAGGATTTGTCTTCCTTGCTGAGCCACTTGCAAATTTTGCTTTGAAATTTGGACCAGCGGAATACTTTCTTTTAATGCTTCTGACACTTTCTGCAATTGTATCACTTTCAATCGGCAAAATGATCAAAGGGTTTTTGGCCATGTCATTGGGACTGTTATTGAGTACAGTCGGAATTGATACACAAACAGGTGTTTACCGTTTCACGCTGGGGATTCCTCATTTCAGTGAAGGAATCGATTTCTTAATTGTGATTATTGGGGTTTATGCAATTGGTGAAGTGTTGTACAATTTCCTAACAATTGATCAGCTTAAGAAGGAAAAGAAAAAGGTCGGGAAGATTTGGTTTAACAAAGAACAATGGAAACGTTCAAAGTGGCCAATTCTAAGATCTGGACCACTTGGATTTATTATTGGGGTGCTTCCTGGAGCCGGTGGATCTATTGCGTCCATGATCAGTTATTCTACGGAAAAGCAAATGTCTAAAAAGCCTGAGGAATTTGGTAAGGGTGCTGTTGAAGGTCTTGCTGCACCGGAATCTGCGAATAATGCTGCATCAGTGGGTGCAATGATCCCGTTATTAACAATGGGAATTCCGGGGTCTGGAACAACAGCAGTTATGCTTGGGGCACTTATTATGCTCGGAATTAAACCCGGACCACTTCTTTTTGAAAATGACCCAACAACTGTTTGGTCTTTAATTAACAGTATGTTTATCGGGAATATAGCCTTAGTGATAATTAATATTTTACTAGTGGGTGTTCTTGTTAAAATTCTTGATACACCAGCGAAGGTGCTTTATCCAATCATCGTGTTACTAGCTTTCATTGGAACCTATACATTAAGCTATAGCGCTATTGACTTCTTCTTACTATTAGTTTTCGGATTATTCGGACTTATGCTTAAAGTTTTGGATTTTCCAATTGCCCCTCTGGTTTTAGCTTTAATTGTTGGAGCAGATATGGAGCAAAACTTCCGAAAGGCCGTATTATCTTCTAATGGTAGTATCGACATTTTCTTTGCATCACCAATTTCAATTACTCTCATTTTCTTAACGATCCTATCAATTAGCTATCCAGCTATTATAAAGTTCTTTCAAAAACGTAAAGAGAGAAAAAATATCAATATAAATATGTAAGGAAAAAGCCAGTGTTATTTTGCATTTAGCAGAATACACTGGTTTTTTCTTTAGGTACAATGTCTGGTGTATTAGTTTACTTCCTCGCAAAGGAAAACTGCGTCCTATCCTACATCTCCTTTTATTTACCATATAGTGATACTTATAAATTTGCTTACCAAAAAATGATTGAAAAGTCATAAAAAAATATTTTAGGATTCATTCTTAGGTTAATAATCCCTATTATTAATCCTTCTATAGATGAATGTGACAACCGTACAAGAACCTTATTCTTATTATTCTCCGGCTTCGAAGTAAAAACTAGGCATAATTTAACAGACAGAATTCGACAATACGTTTTAATAGGTTTTGTATAAGTTGAAAAAAGGTCAATTGTCATTAAAATAAGATTGAAGTTTGTATTTTTTTGTAAAAACAAGTAATAGTTTCCTATTTTAAATATATTTGACGAAAAGAGGCCACATTGTATGTTGGAGTCAAAAAGAAGAGCCATTATTTTTCTATCACTTGCCTTTCTGTTAGCTGTAAGTTCAAGGTATATGTTTTCCGCAAACCAAAATCTATTTAAGTTATTCCAATAAAACATTTTAAGGAGGTGGTGTTTTAGCTATTTTTTAGCAAGACACTGTAACCACTGAATGAAGGAAATAGAAAATAAAAAGGAGAGAATAAGATGAATAGATTATATAAAAAGTTTATAACATTAGTTAACAATGAAAGAGGTGCCCAATCATTAGGATGGCTTGGGTTAGCAGCATTATTAATTATGGTGTTGGCGATTATTTCTACTGCTGTACAGGATGGATCTGGAACGATAGGCAATATTATTGATAGTATTCTTCAAGATATCCAAGGAATGGTAGGGGGCTGATTTTAAAACTATCTTCTATAGGGAGGGTTATTATTTAAAACGTTGCTAGTTTTACCATTGTAAGTTTTCTTAATATATCCTTTAAAGATTTGATATAACCATTATTTAGGCTCCTATGATCGGGACATAGGAGCCCATATTTCTTACACCCGGACTCTCACTTCAAAGGAAGTCTTTCTATTTAACGACTCAACTATAATTCTCCCATTATAATTCTCAACAATTTGCTTTACAATATAAAGTCCCTGTCCTCTCACTTGCTTATCAGTATTTTCTCCTGATTTCGTCGAATATCCTGGTATGAAGATCTTCGTTAATTCTTCTTGAGATATTTCAGATCCTGAGTTTGTTACTCTAAAGATATACTCATGATTTCTTTTCTCACAATATACCTCAATTGATCTATTTTCCTTTGAGATCTCTTTAGTAGCATCTATTGCGTTATCAATGAGATTTGATAAAATTTTGACTAAATCAGTTGGTTGAATCAACTCAAATGAAGCGTTAGAGTGATGAAATTGAATATTGATGTTATGACTTTGTGCCGACAGAGATTTTGTTTGAAAAAGAACAGATAATGCTGGATTATTTGATTGAATCGGAATTTTATAGAGTAATTGTGCCTCTTCGCGCATTGAGTTGGAATAATCAATCGCTTCCTGCTGCTTGCCTAGCTTTAATAATCCGTTGAGAACTTGAATGTGATTAGCAAAATCATGTCTTAACGAGCGGACAGATTGTATTAATGAATGAAGTTCAGAATGATAGGTTTCCTCAGTATCGCCCACTTGTTTTTTTAGCTCGTGGTTATACCATTTTTGAATAAGCATGAACGATGATACTAATACGATGATTAACAGCCCACTTAGAATAAAACCTAGGGTGCTGTTTTTAACAACAGTTTGATCAATTCGATCAAGCATCGTTGTTTCAATATCAATGCTTAGAAAGCCTATGGTTTCCCCAGCTTTATTTACAATAGGTGCTCCGGCTGAAATATATTCTGTATAATGAGGGTCACTAATTTTTCCTGTAAAGTATGGCTTACCAGCATATGCTTCTTTGATTTGGTCAAGAGGAACAAGACAATCCATACCTATATCATAATAGTTGCGATCATCTGATGGAAATCCAGCAATCATGACTTTAGGACGTGAATTAGGATCGTCAAACGATAAAGTATATACATATAAGGCGGCGGTATGTTGCTTTGCCTCATTTAACGATTTTCTTATCTTCCAGTAATCTGTATTTCTTTCTGGATTTTCAAGGAAACGTTCATAAGCCTCAACATCGATTGATTTAGCAATTGAGGCTGCCATTTCCATAGCGTTATTTGCTACAGAAACTTCTGCTGCTTTTTTCGCAGTAAAATAAGAAACTGATATGTTAAGAGTAATTAAGCATAGAAAGATGGTTATCGATAGGAAAATAATAAATTTAATTTTTTTGTTTTGTTTAATAATTGAACCCCCCTATCAACTAATATACTATTAACGAAATTTTACATAATTATACAAGAAACTACAATAGGAAGGTTAGGAGACGACAATTATCATCAAATTTATTAATTATATGTAAAAATAGAACATATTGCTAAATACAAAAGGATTTTGTTAACTTTTTCAGAATACTATAATAGAAGATAAGGAGAAATTCACCCTAGGAGGATAATCATGTCTCAATATGAAGCAATGCATCCAAAACTCGGTCGAGTTATTGAAAATATCGAAAACGTAATGGTAGGAAAACGTGATGTTAGTATTTTAAGCCTTGTGGCCATTCTAGCTGGAGGTCATGTGCTGCTTGAAGATGTTCCGGGTGTCGGAAAAACGATGATGGTTCGCGCTCTTTCGAAATCGATAGGGGCCGAATTCAAGAGAATTCAGTTTACACCAGACTTACTTCCCTCGGATGTGACGGGAGTTTCTATTTATAATCCAAAAGAATTAAAATTTGAGTTCCGTGAAGGACCTATCTTTGGAAATATCATTTTGGCAGATGAAATTAATCGTACCTCTCCAAAAACACAGTCCGCTTTGTTAGAAGGAATGGAAGAAGGAAGCATTACTGTTGATGGTACAACAAGAATACTTACGAAACCATTTTTTGTTATGGCTACACAAAACCCAGTTGATTATGAAGGAACATATCCGCTTCCGGAAGCTCAGTTAGATCGCTTCTTATTTAAGTTAAGGATGGGGTACCCAACCAAAGCGGAAGAATTTGAAGTGTTAACATTAGCAGAAAGAGAAAGGCCTATCTATAAAATAGAAAGTGTAATCTCAAATGAAGAATTAGTTGAGTTGCAAAATGAAATTCAGTTTGTTTATGTGGATGATACGATTAAGAACTATATTATTGAAATCACTGGGAAAACAAGAAAGCATCCTTCTGTTTATCTTGGCGCAAGTCCACGTGCGTCAATCGCGTTAATGAAGGCCGCACAAGCATATGCGTTTATCTTGGGTAGAGATTATATTATTCCTGATGATATTCAATACCTTGCTCCGTATACGTTGGCTCACCGGATTATTTTAAGGTCAGAGGCGAAGTTTGAGGGGAAATCTGCTGATGAACTTATACATGATATTATTTCTAAAACACCAGTACCGGTTCAAAGGTCTTTAAGTGGTAAATCATGACATTATTAACGAGATTTAAAGCTGGCTGGAAGGTCTTATCCCTCTTATTTCTTACCTTAGCAGCATTTAGTTATGCAATGTTTCAAGGTGGATTTGTTAGCTGGTTTCTTTTTTATAGCTTTCTACCGTTTGCTCTCTATTCTTTCTTACTAATGATCTACCCAATCCGCACCTTCCAAGTAACAAGGAGGATTAATCAGGAGCAGTTTTCAGTTGGACAGAGGTTTATAGGTACAATAACGGTTAAAAGATCTTTTCCTTTCCCGTTATTTTATTTATTAGTTGAAGATGAGCTTAATGATAAATTAAAGGGTGTTCAAAAACTTAAAGAGCCAAAAAAACTCTTTTTTCCGTGGTTTAAGAAGTCGATCTCCTTTAGCTATGCCCTTCTTGAGATGCCTCGAGGTGAACACCAATTTAAATCGGTCCGCATAAGAACAGGGGATTTATTTGGTCTAATTGAAAAGGAAGTTTCTTTAGAGGTTGAAAACTATTTTCTAGTTTACCCTTCAACTGTTGATTTAGCTTATCATTCAAAGCAAAAACAGTATGAGCAAGGATCAGCATCAACATTAACTAAGTATTGGCAGGATTCAACCATGGCTGTCGGTGTAAGGGAATATCAACCAGGAGATAAATTTGCTTGGATTGATTGGAAAGCTACGGCTAGAAGAGATTCAATTATGACAAAGGAATTTGAACAAATGCAAAGTCACGATGTTGTTGTATTTATTGACAGGTCACATTCTGAGGCATTTGAATCAGTTGTTTCCTATACCGCATCAATGATTCGCGCTGTTGTTAAAAGTGGCGCTAGGGTAGGGTTAGTTTCAGTTGGGCAGCAGCAAAAGATGTTTCCGCTGCAGGCTGATGAGCAGCATGTAAGCAGCATCTTTTACCATTTGGCAAAAGTTGATTGGGATAGCCAAACACCTTTTTCTGCTGTACTTGGAGGTAACTATTTAAATAAGGAAATGAAACAAGTTACCAGTATTCTTGTTACCTCAGCTCTAAACATGGAGTTGGCGAGAAAGCTCGAGTTATTATCAGCTCGTCAGCAGACATTTATTCTATACCTTATAAAAGAGAAGCTTCATGAACTTTCAAAAGAAGAGTCTGTTTTAGTTGAAAGATTGAAGCAGCGTCAAGTTCATGTAAGTGTAGTAAAAGAACAGGATGCAAATAAGCGTTTTAAAGAGGTGAATATCTAGTGAAAACACCTAAAGACCAGGAAGGGATATCTATTACTCTTCTGTATTATCTGTTTGCATTTATCCTGCTATGGGAATGGTTAAGACCTCTTGGGGAATTTACTGATACAGCGAACACCTTTATTTTTGTGTTTTTTATTGCTGTCAGTTTTGTTATGACATTTTTCAGGTTGCGATGGTTCATCACATTTCCGGTAAAAATGTTCATTATTTTGTTTATGCTTCACGGGTTATATTTTGAAGGAATGTTTTTTAGTTTCCTTTGGATAAAGGACCTAATTGGTGATATTGCCTTTAATCTTTCGTTAGTACCAAGTGCGGAATGGATGGGGATGACTTCAGCTTTTCGATCATTGTTATTTTTTATTTTGCTTTGGTTACTTGTTTATTTAATACACTATTGGATTTTGTTCCAAAAGAGAATTTTCTTTTTCTTTGTGTTAACGCTCCTTTACATTACAGTGTTAGATACCTTTACTCCATACGATGCATCCTACGCAATTGTAAGAGTTGTTTTAATAGGTTTCTTTATGCTTGGGCTCCTGTATTTTGACCGATTGAAGAAACTAGAGAATTTAAAAGTGAAAAAGCTTGCTTCCCTTAGATGGATCATGCCACTACTTGCTTTTATCATGCTTTCTATGATTCTAGCCATTTTAGCTCCTAAGGCATCACCACAGTGGCCTGATCCAGTTCCGTATATTACAGCTGTTGGGCGAGAAGATGAAGGGGGTAGCGGTACAAAGAAAATTGGGTATAGCCCAAATGATGAAAACTTAGGTGGATCATTCGTAGGGGATGATACCGAAGTTTTCACCCATATATCTAGTGATCGACATTATTGGCGAGTAGAATCTAAGGATGTGTATACAGGGAAGGGATGGGAAGCTTCTGACCCTGATGCAGAACGTGAAGTCATTACATCAATTCAAGATGAAGTTACTTGGATAGATGATCGTGTGAAGACAAAAAGCCTGGAATCGGCCGTTACAATCAATGAAGAATACCGATATTTACATGTTATTTATCCTTTAGGTTTAACGGCTATAAAGACAGAGGCGAATTTACCAATTTATCTGAACCGAAATACAGAATTAATCTCTCCTTTTCAGAAGCAAGGCGACGGATCAAGAGAGGAATTCTTAACTTATCAGGTTGAGTATGAGCTTCCCTCTTATCCATTAAATGAAATGAAAAAAGCACAGGCTTTTGAAAATATACCTGATGGGTTTGTTGAAAGATACACACAGCTACCTGATACATTACCTGAACGGGTGAGAGAACTTGCTGTGTCTCTTACAGAAACAAAATCTAATCAATACGATAAAGTGAAAGCAATAGAAGACTATTTAGGAAGGCCGGAATTTACTTATGATAAGGAAGATGTGGCCATACCTGAAGGTGATCAAGATTATGTAGATCAATTTCTCTTTGAAACATTCAAAGGTTATTGTGATAATTTTTCTACTTCTATGATTGTTTTACTAAGATCAATTGATATTCCTGCAAGATGGGTGAAAGGATACACAGAAGGTGACTTTGTTCAAACTGTAGAGAACAGTAATAGCGAATATAAAGTAACAAATAATAATGCCCATTCATGGGTTGAAGTGTATTTCACTGGAGTGGGATGGGTTCCGTTTGAACCTACTAAAGGCTTTGTAAACCCTTATGATTTGGTAAGTGACTATAAAGATACACCAAATCAGCAAGAGGTAGAAGAGGAGAAGGAACCTGTTGAAGAAGAGGAAAAGGAACCTGAAGAAACTCCAGAAAAGCCTGAGCAAACTAACAAAGAAACATCTTCTTCTACAAGTGATTTCTTCGGTCTCTTTAGTCTGCGTCTAGGGAGTACCAGTTTATATGGTATTATGATCGTTACAGCAATACTAGCTTTTGCGATTTTCAAAACTAGGACGAAATGGATACCAAAGCTTATCATTTTAAAATATAAAAACCGTAACGATGACCAAGTATTCTTTCAAGCTTATGAATCACTATTAAAACAATTTGCCCGGCGTGGTATTAAAAGGAAAGAAGGCCAAACCTTGAGGGATTATGCTCGGTATATTGATCGATATTTTCATATGGGCCATATGACAGCCTTAACGGAAAACTATGAAAGAGCATTGTATCGACGCGATGATGCAAAACAAGAATGGAATAAGTCAGTTGAATTGTGGGAAAATTTAATTAAAAGAACATCGTCTTGACCAATTGTATAAGAGATTGATAGAATAGAAAAAATTAATAGACCCTTCATATATCCTCGATAATACGGTTCGAGAGTCTCTACCGGGTAACCTTAAAACATCCGACTATGAAGGCAGAATAAGTTCGAAAGTCAGCTGGATTCTGCCTTCTTTTAATATAAGGAAATTAGACTCGTACCTTTACTTGGTGATCAGTCATGTTTCTTTATTGAAGGTGAATTCAGTTTTTTTTGCTATATAGACATATTAGTAAGTATTTCCTGGGTTATGATACTTTTTGTATGATCTTAATAGTCTTAATAGCATACTAACAATAGTGCATGAAAATACGATGAGGTGACGATGGTGGCAAACATTCATGAAATGGTAGTAGTTTTAGACTTCGGTAGTCAGTATAATCAGTTAATCACAAGACGTATCCGTGAATTTGGTGTATACAGTGAGTTACACCCTCACACATTGACGGCTGAAGAAATTAAACAAATGAACCCTAAAGGAGTAATCCTTTCAGGTGGTCCAAACAGTGTTTACGGTGAAAATGCTTTTGACTGTGATGAGGCGATCTTTGATTTAGGTATCCCTGTATTAGGTATTTGCTATGGTATGCAGCTGATGACTCATAAGCTTGGCGGAAAAGTTGAGCCAGCAGATCACCGTGAATACGGTAAAGCAACAATTGATGTTCATGGAAAACCAGCGTTATTTGCTGAGTTACCGGAACAACAGGTTGTATGGATGAGTCACGGTGACTTGGTGAAAGAAATTCCAGCAGGATTCCATGTGGATGCTACAAGTACATCTTGTCCATTTGCTGCAATGAGTAATGAAGACCGTAAATTTTACGGTGTTCAATTCCATCCAGAGGTACGTCACTCTGAATATGGTAATGACTTATTGAAGAACTTTGTTTTTAACATTTGTGGTTGTGCTGGTAACTGGTCAATGGAGAATTTCATTGAAATGGAAACAGATAAACTCAAACAAAAAGTAGGCAATAAAAAAGTGCTTTGTGCGTTAAGTGGTGGTGTTGATTCTTCAGTTGTTGCAGTGTTAATTCACAAAGCGATTGGTGATCAACTAACATGTATCTTTGTTGACCATGGGCTGTTACGTAAAAATGAAGCTGATAGTGTTATGAAAACATTCACTGAAGGTTTTAATATGAATGTTATTAAAGTGGATGCAAAGGATCGCTTTATGAATAAGTTAAAAGGTGTTTCAGATCCGGAGCAAAAACGTAAAATCATTGGTAATGAGTTCATCTATGTATTTGATGATGAGTCAGCTAAATTAGAAGGAATTGAATTTTTAGCACAAGGTACTCTATATACAGATATTATTGAGAGTGGAACAGCTACAGCTCAAACGATTAAATCTCACCATAACGTAGGTGGGCTACCAGAGGATATGGAATTCGAACTTATTGAACCTCTAAATACATTATTCAAAGATGAAGTTCGTGCATTAGGCACAGAACTTGGTATTCCAGATGAAATCGTTTGGAGACAACCATTCCCAGGTCCAGGATTGGGGATTCGTGTGCTAGGTGAAATCACGGAAGAAAAATTGGAGATTGTTCGTGAATCAGACTATATTCTACGTGATGAAATTAAAAAAGCTGGACTAGATCGTGATATTTGGCAGTACTTCACGGTTCTACCTGATATCCGTAGTGTTGGTGTAATGGGTGATGCTAGAACTTATGATTATACTATTGGTATTCGTGCAGTTACATCAATCGATGGAATGACTTCGGATTGGGCTAGAATTCCTTGGGATGTACTTGAAGTGATTTCCACAAGAATTGTAAATGAAGTAAAGCACATTAATCGTGTAGTTTATGATATTACAAGTAAACCACCTGCAACAATCGAGTGGGAGTAAAAAACGAACGAAACGAACATTATTTTAAATAATGTTCGTTTTTTGTATTGACGAGCAAACGATACACTGATAAAATAAAAAAGTAATCAATATAGTCGAAATACGTCGTATAATGTCGAGGATATGGCTCGAAAGTTTCTACCAAGCTACCGTAAATGGCTTGACTACGAGGTATTAATAGCAGAGGTAACTACTGTTTGTTACCGGCCATTAATATTTTCAAAGTCAAGCGCTCACGTATAGGTGTGCGCTTTTTTATTTGGAAATATTATTAGGGGACAATGTATTTGGTAGTAAAAGCTTTTGAACTAATACTGAGGAGGAACACCTATTTATGAAGAAGTTTTTTCAGTTTGATGAATTAGGTACAAATTATCGACGTGAAATTATTGGTGGTTTAACAACGTTCTTATCAATGGCTTATATTTTATTTGTTAACCCTAACACATTAGCCATGACGTCAATTCCAGATCTACCTGCAGAAATGCGAATGGATACAGGAGCTATCTTTACAGCAACTGCTATTGCGGCAGCTGTTGGTTCATTGTTAATGGGCCTTATAGCCAAATACCCAATTGCATTGGCGCCAGGTATGGGGTTGAATGCGTTTTTCTCATTCACAGTTGTCCTGACAATGGGAGTACCATGGCAAACAGCTTTATCAGGGGTTTTAGTATCAGGACTTATTTTTATTCTTCTTACACTATCAGGTCTTCGCGAAAAGATTATTAATTCCATTCCAGCAGAACTAAAGTTTGCAGTGGGTGCCGGAATCGGATTATTCATAACATTTGTTGGTTTTCAAGGTGCAGGCATTATTGTTAATAATGATGCTACTTTAGTAGGGTTAGGTGATTTCACTAATCCTCAAACGTTATTAGCTATTTTCGGTATTATTGTGACAGTTATTTTAATGGTTCGTGGAGTAAATGGTGGTATCTTCTATGGAATGCTTATTACAGCAATTGTAGGAATGATCTTTAATCAAATTGCTGTTCCGACTGAAATTGTTGGCCAAATTCCAAGCTTAGCACCAACGTTTGGACAAGCATTTATGAACTTAGATCAAATCTTTACTGTTCAAATGTTAGTTGTTATTTTAACGTTCTTATTCGTAGACTTCTTTGATACAGCTGGAACCCTTGTTGGAGTAGCTAACCAAGCTGGTCTAATGAAGGATAATAAGTTACCGAGAGCAGGAAAAGCGTTATTCGCAGATTCAGCTGCAACAGTAGTAGGTTCTGTCTTAGGAACATCTACAACAACTTCATATATTGAGTCTTCTGCAGGTGTTGCCGCTGGAGCTCGTTCAGGTTTCGCATCAGTCGTAACTGCTATCCTATTCTTATTGGCCTTATTCTTCTCTCCACTTTTAGGAGTTATTACTTCAGCAGTTACCGCACCTGCATTAATCATTGTAGGGGCTCTAATGGTATCATCTTTAGGGCAAATTGACTGGAAACGATTTGAAATTGCTGTACCAGCATTCTTGACAATTATTACAATGCCTTTATCTTACAGTATTGCAACAGGTATTGCAGTTGGATTCATCTTCTATCCAATTACAATGATCATGAAGGGTAGAGGAAAAGAAATTCACCCGGTTATGTACGGACTGTTTGTCATCTTTGTACTA
>NZ_CP033043.1:4455000-4467500 GCF_003667825.1 Metabacillus litoralis
AGGTGGAAGCGCGGTGACGTGTGGAGCTGACTGATACTAATCGATCGAGGACTTAACCTAATAAAAGCGTAAGCTTAGTGAAGTTGAATTGTGAATCGTTATCTAGTTTTGAAGGAATATATTATTCCTGAAAACTTTATACAAAGTGAAAGGGTTTCGAGGAACGAACAGTTCAAGGAATCGATTGAGGAGACACCGGAGCGTACTTCAGTACGTGAGGATGTTGACGAATGAGATGACGCAGAAATGTGAAGTTCATCGGAAGCCGTAAACCACATTATTTGGTGATGATGGCGAAGAGGTCACACCCGTTCCCATGCCGAACACGGAAGTTAAGCTCTTCAGCGCCGATGGTAGTTGGGGGTTTCCCCCTGTGAGAGTAGGACGTCGCCAAGTAAGATGGAGAAAAGATCAGTAGAGATACTGGTCTTTTTTTGTGTAGTAAAAAGATGAGAAAAATCGAAGATTTGAATATGAGAAGTGAAAGACTAAATAAGACTACAGCCTGAGGCTTGGGAGAAGCAAGAAGGTCAAGGAAGCGCAGGGAGTGAAGACCGGAGTGTGCGGTTTTGGCACATGAAGATCTGAACGAACAAGCTGGCGTGGAGATACTGGATTCACTTATGAACGACACTTCAGGCTCTTTCCCTATCACTTATGTCGTTCATCCCACTTATGAACGACACCAGAGGCTCTTTCCTTATCACTTATGTCGTTCATCCCACTTATGAACGACACCAGAGGCTCTTTCCCTATCACTTATGTCGTTCATCCCACTTACGAACGACACCAGAGGCTCTTTCCTTATCACTTATGTCGTTCATCCCACTTATGAACGACACCAGAGGCTCTTTCCCTATCACTTATGTCGTTCATCCCACTTATGAACGACACCAGAGGTTCTTTCCCTATCACTTATGTCGTTCATCCCACTTATGAACGACACCAGAGGCTCTTTCCCTATCACTTATGTCGTTCATCCCACTTACGAACGACACCAGAGGCTCTTTCCCTGGCACTTATGTCGTTCATCCCACTTATGAACGTCACTCCGTGCTCTTTCCCTCTCACATATGTTGTGAAATCCTTTATAAGCGGCAATTTGCCTCTTATCGCAAACCTATAGTACAAACACAGAAATTAAGCTCCTGAGCGATGGTAGTTGAGGTTTCCCCTGTGTGAATTGGACGTCGCCAAGTAAGAAGATGAATAGATCAGTGTTAGATTATTCTTTTTTCACAAAAACCAAAATAGATATTACAATCGACAAATTTCTCCAAATATCGGGTAGTGACAGGCACCACAAAACAAATTCCCCCAACCCAAACATTTTTAGTATTTTTATCCTGTTTTTGTAAATCTTAATAAGTACAAATGTAGAAATGCTATTTAGTCAGAGGTGTGAATTTTGTTTTTAGATAGGATTAATAGTGAAAGTAGATTGCTTATATTTGCCTTTTTCATCATATGTTTATACCTTTCTCCTCTTTTTCTTTTAGGGGAGGATGCGCATATAAGGGTGCATGATAATCTTGATTCGAATTTAGCATGGTATAGGGTGTTAAGTGAGAGTGGGCAGATGCTTGGTTCAAGCGAAGCGAAGATTCCTCAAGTTATAAATGGATTACCCAGAAATGCATATGGAACAGAATTTAGTCTTATAGTTTGGCTCTATGCTATTTTTCCAACTATGGTTGCTTATGCTTTAAGCCAAACTATAACAAGGGTTTTTGCCTTTATAGGGATGTACTTATTATTAAAGGATCATTTTCTGAAGCACAAAGAATATACCCTTATTAATGTTGGAGTGGCTTTAGCATTTGCATTAACACCATTCTGGCCCTCGGGGATGCTTAGTACACTAGGTATGCCTTTAGCTTTATGGGCATTTTTACATATAAGAAATGGGGAAAGGACTTGGAAGCAGTTTCTAGTATTAACTTTACTGCCTCTATATTCAAGTATTGTATTAGGATTTTTCTTTTTTTTATTTGGAATGGGTGTGTTTTGGTTAGTTGATTTTATAAGAGGAAAACGCAATTATTATTTTCTGTTAGCTCTTATATATATGACTGGTATGTTCTTGGTTGTTGAGTATAGATTAGTTTATTCATTTTTGTTTGATGATGAGCCTAATAGTAGAGATGAATATTTTCATGCAAGGCTATCGCTATGGCGGGTCATTCGCTTAACCTTTAAGAACTTTGTGCTAGGTCACACACACGTAATGACAGTTCATGGGATCTTTATCCTGACAGTAACTCTTATTTCGTTATATATAGTCATAACTAAAAGGTTATGGAAAGAAGAAAGAGTGTTTCTCTTTCTCTTTATACTTAATTTTGCATTATCTACTTGGTATGCCTTTTGGTTTTATAAGGGCTGGCTGTCGCTAACAAAGAAATTTCATGTTATGGATACTTTTAATTTTGCTAGATTTCACTTTTTGAGACCTCTAGTTATATATGTTGGCTTTGCACTAGGGCTAAAAATCATTTGGAATTACAGAAAGAGCTGGAAGCCCTATGCTTTTTTCTTCATTATTGCACAAATTGTTTTACTCATTGGATTTAATGATGAGGTTATTTATCATAAGAAGCCCTCTGTAAAAGAGTTTTATTCAGAGCCACTTTTTAAAGAAATTAAATCTTATATAGGATTACCTCAAGAAAGCTACAGAATTGCTAGTATTGGCATTCATCCGGCAATTCCGCAATATAACGGTTTTTATACACTGGATACATATAATAACTTTTATCCCTTGAGCTATAAGTATGAATTCAGAAAAATTATTGAAAAGGAACTCGAGAAAAACAAAAAAATAAGAACATATTTTGATGAGTGGGGTGGACGATGCTATATCTTTACCGATGAACTTGGTAAGCATTATATGTTTAAGAAGAATTCTAAAAAAACGTTAAAAAATCTAGAGTTGAATACAGAAGCATTTAAAAACCTAGGTGGTTCATTTATTTTTTCAGCTGTTCCAATAGAAAATGCAAGTGAGAATAATCTAGTACTAGAAAAGACATTTCAAAGTGAAACTTCGGTTTGGAAAATCTACTTATATAAAGCAATGTAAAATCTGGGAGGTACTAAACAGATGGAACCGATACTTACAATAGTCGTACCATGCTATAACGAAGAAGAGGTCTTGCCTGAAACTTTAACTGTACTAATGAATACACTAGAAGATCTTATAGAAGACAGGCTAATATCAGACCAGAGTAATATATTACTTGTAGATGATGGGAGCAAAGATCAAACTTGGTCTATTATCTATAAAGAAAGCTTACAAAATAGAAAAGTACATGGTTTAAAACTAGCAAGAAATGTTGGGCACCAGAGTGCCTTATTAGCAGGACTAATCGCAGCAAAAGATTCGTCAGATTGTGTTGTATCTATTGATGCAGACTTACAAGATGACGTAGATGTTATAAAGGATTTTATCTTAAAGTATAATGAGGGCTTCGATATTGTATATGGAGTAAGAGATAAACGAGATACTGATCAATTATTTAAGAAAACAACTGCAGAGGCATTCTACAAGGTAATGCAGAAGCTGGGTGTAAATTTAATCTATAACCACGCTGATTATCGTTTAATGAGTAAAAGAGCTGTTGAAGAGTTAGAGAAATTTGAAGAAGTAAATTTATTTTTAAGAGGAATTGTTCCTTTAATAGGGTTTCCGTCTACATCTGTTTATTATGATCGAAAAGAAAGATTTGCTGGAGATACAAAATACCCTTTAAAGAAAATGATTTCCTTTGCTTTTGAAGGAATTACCTCTTTTTCAGTAACACCAATAAGGTTTGTTTTACTTCTAGGATTGCTCTCCTTTTTTACTAGTTTGTTATTTGGATCATATTTCGTAACGTTAAAGTTTATAGGAGAAACAGAAACAGGATGGACATCATTAATTACATCTATTTGGCTAATTGGAGGATTACAGTTAATAGCCATTGGATTAATTGGCGAGTACATTGGGAAGATTTATAAAGAGTCAAAAAGGCGACCAAGATATAGTATTGATATAAATACTTTAGGTTTAACAAAACAACTTATTAAAAGGAATATTGAAACCGATGCATCAGACCATAAAGAATTACTATAATAAGTCAAACACTGTTATACGATTTATAGGAGTAGGGATCATAAATACGACCATTGGAATCTCATTGATTTTCTTGCTATTAAATGTATTTGGCTTCTCCTATTGGATATCAACTTTTATAGGCAATGGTATAGGAGCCATAATTAGCTATATTCTTAATCGTAATTTTACGTTTAATAGCAATGTTAATAATAAAAAAGGGATTGTTCTATTCTTATTTGTCATATTAGTAAGCTATTATGTCTCTTACAATATAGGATACAGTTTGATAAATAAGAATGTCCTAAGTACCAACTTATATGGAGAAGAGCTTTCGATATTGTTTGCTGCATTTATCTATACAGTATTGAACTATTTAGGACAGAGATACTTAACATTTAAATAGGGATGAAAATATTACCAGTTGATAGTTATGAATGATATTGGTATGATATAAATCCAGTCACGAGTTACCAAGTGATTGAGTAATCTTAATTATTATCTTTTAAAAAACATATTAAAAATGTTTGACATATTTTTTATTGCATGTTATGATGATAATCCAGTCGTTGAGTGATATGACTTGGACAAGATATGATCTTTGAAAACTAAACAAAACCAAGCGTGCCAACGTTAATTTCGATTAACAAAAACAATGTACTATTTAGTGCAAACTTTATGAGCTATATCAACTCTTTATTGGAGAGTTTGATCCTGGCTCAGGACGAACGCTGGCGGCGTGCCTAATACATGCAAGTCGAGCGAACCAATGGGAGCTTGCTCCCTGAGGTTAGCGGCGGACGGGTGAGTAACACGTGGGTAACCTGCCTGTAAGATTGGGATAACTCCGGGAAACCGGAGCTAATACCGGATAACATTTTGAACCGCATGGTTCAAAGTTGAAAGACGGCTTCGGCTGTCACTTACAGATGGACCCGCGGCGCATTAGCTAGTTGGTGAGGTAATGGCTCACCAAGGCGACGATGCGTAGCCGACCTGAGAGGGTGATCGGCCACACTGGGACTGAGACACGGCCCAGACTCCTACGGGAGGCAGCAGTAGGGAATCTTCCGCAATGGACGAAAGTCTGACGGAGCAACGCCGCGTGAACGATGAAGGCCTTCGGGTCGTAAAGTTCTGTTGTTAGGGAAGAACAAGTACCAGAGTAACTGCTGGTACCTTGACGGTACCTAACCAGAAAGCCACGGCTAACTACGTGCCAGCAGCCGCGGTAATACGTAGGTGGCAAGCGTTGTCCGGAATTATTGGGCGTAAAGCGCGCGCAGGCGGTTTCTTAAGTCTGATGTGAAAGCCCACGGCTCAACCGTGGAGGGTCATTGGAAACTGGGAAACTTGAGTGCAGAAGAGGAGAGTGGAATTCCACGTGTAGCGGTGAAATGCGTAGAGATGTGGAGGAACACCAGTGGCGAAGGCGACTCTCTGGTCTGTAACTGACGCTGAGGCGCGAAAGCGTGGGGAGCGAACAGGATTAGATACCCTGGTAGTCCACGCCGTAAACGATGAGTGCTAAGTGTTAGAGGGTTTCCGCCCTTTAGTGCTGCAGCAAACGCATTAAGCACTCCGCCTGGGGAGTACGGTCGCAAGACTGAAACTCAAAGGAATTGACGGGGGCCCGCACAAGCGGTGGAGCATGTGGTTTAATTCGAAGCAACGCGAAGAACCTTACCAGGTCTTGACATCCTTCGCTACTTCTAGAGATAGAAGGTTCCCCTTCGGGGGACGAAGTGACAGGTGGTGCATGGTTGTCGTCAGCTCGTGTCGTGAGATGTTGGGTTAAGTCCCGCAACGAGCGCAACCCTTGATCTTAGTTGCCAGCATTCAGTTGGGCACTCTAAGGTGACTGCCGGTGACAAACCGGAGGAAGGTGGGGATGACGTCAAATCATCATGCCCCTTATGACCTGGGCTACACACGTGCTACAATGGATGGTACAAAGGGCTGCAAGACCGCGAGGTCAAGCCAATCCCATAAAACCATTCTCAGTTCGGATTGCAGGCTGCAACTCGCCTGCATGAAGCCGGAATCGCTAGTAATCGCGGATCAGCATGCCGCGGTGAATACGTTCCCGGGCCTTGTACACACCGCCCGTCACACCACGAGAGTTTGTAACACCCGAAGTCGGTGGGGTAACCGTAAGGAGCCAGCCGCCTAAGGTGGGACAGATGATTGGGGTGAAGTCGTAACAAGGTAGCCGTATCGGAAGGTGCGGCTGGATCACCTCCTTTCTAAGGAAAATGAGGCACGCTTGGTATTTTGTTTAGTTTTGAGAGATCATTATGATCTTTCTTTACTATGTTCCTTGAAAACTAGATAACGAAAACAATTCAAGTAATTCACTGAGTTTAAACGCTTAGTTTAGTGATTCTCTTAATAATTGATTTAAACGACATCTTTGATGTCAAAGGTTAAGTTGTTAAGGGCGCACGGTGGATGCCTTGGCACTAGGAGCCGATGAAGGACGGTACTAACACCGATATGCTTCGGGGAGCTGTAAGTAAGCTTTGATCCGGAGATTTCCGAATGGGGAAACCCACTGCTCGTAATGGAGTAGTATCTTCACCTGAATTCATAGGGTGATGATGGCAGACCCGGGGAACTGAAACATCTAAGTACCCGGAGGAAGAGAAAGCAAACGCGATTTCCTGAGTAGCGGCGAGCGAAACGGAAGAAGCCCAAACCAAGAGGCTTGCCTCTTGGGGTTGTAGGACACTCTATACGGAGTTACAAAGGAACGGAGTAAATGAAGAGGTCTGGAAAGGCCCGTCAAAGAAGGTAACAACCCTGTAGTTGAAACTTCGTTCCCTCCAGAGTGGATCCTGAGTACGGCGGGACACGTGAAATCCCGTCGGAAGCAGGGAGGACCATCTCCCAAGGCTAAATACTCCCTAGTGACCGATAGTGAACCAGTACCGTGAGGGAAAGGTGAAAAGCACCCCGGAAGGGGAGTGAAAGAGATCCTGAAACCGTGTGCCTACAAGTAGTCAAAGCCCGTTAATGGGTAATGGCGTGCCTTTTGTAGAATGAACCGGCGAGTTACGATCCCGTGCAAGGTTAAGTTGATAAGACGGAGCCGCAGCGAAAGCGAGTCTGAATAGGGCGAAAGAGTACGTGGTCGTAGACCCGAAACCAGGTGATCTACCCATGTCCAGGGTGAAGTTCAGGTAACACTGAATGGAGGCCCGAACCCACGCACGTTGAAAAGTGCGGGGATGAGGTGTGGGTAGCGGAGAAATTCCAATCGAACTTGGAGATAGCTGGTTCTCTCCGAAATAGCTTTAGGGCTAGCCTTGAAATGAGAGTCTTGGAGGTAGAGCACTGATTGGACTAGGGGCCCCCATCGGGTTACCGAATTCAGTCAAACTCCGAATGCCAAAGACTTATGTTCAGGAGTCAGACTGCGAGTGATAAGATCCGTAGTCAAGAGGGAAACAGCCCAGACCACCAGCTAAGGTCCCAAAGTATACGTTAAGTGGAAAAGGATGTGGAGTTGCTTAGACAACCAGGATGTTGGCTTAGAAGCAGCCACCATTTAAAGAGTGCGTAATAGCTCACTGGTCGAGTGACTCTGCGCCGAAAATGTACCGGGGCTAAACGTATCACCGAAGCTGTGGACTGTTCTTACGAACAGTGGTAGGAGAGCGTTCTAAGGGCTGTGAAGCCAGACCGTAAGGACTGGTGGAGCGCTTAGAAGTGAGAATGCCGGTATGAGTAGCGAAAGAGGGGTGAGAATCCCCTCCACCGAATGCCTAAGGTTTCCTGAGGAAGGCTCGTCCGCTCAGGGTAAGTCGGGACCTAAGCCGAGGCCGAAAGGCGTAGGCGATGGCCAACAGGTTGAAATTCCTGTACCACCTCCTCACCGTTTGAGCAATGGGGGGACGCAGAAGGATAGGGTAAGCGCGCTGTTGGATATGCGCGTCCAAGCAGTTAGGCTGACAACGAGGCAAATCCCGTTGTCGTGAAGGCTGAGCTGTGATGGCGAGGGAATTATAGTACCGAAGTTCCTGATTCCACACTGCCAAGAAAAGCCTCTAGCGAGGTGAGAGGTGCCCGTACCGCAAACCGACACAGGTAGGCGAGGAGAGAATCCTAAGGTGAGCGAGAGAACTCTCGTTAAGGAACTCGGCAAAATGACCCCGTAACTTCGGGAGAAGGGGTGCTTTTTAGGGTGAATAGCCCGGAAAAGCCGCAGTGAATAGGCCCAGGCGACTGTTTAGCAAAAACACAGGTCTCTGCGAAGCCGCAAGGCGAAGTATAGGGGCTGACGCCTGCCCGGTGCTGGAAGGTTAAGGGGAGAGGTTAGCGCAAGCGAAGCTTTGAACCGAAGCCCCAGTAAACGGCGGCCGTAACTATAACGGTCCTAAGGTAGCGAAATTCCTTGTCGGGTAAGTTCCGACCCGCACGAAAGGCGTAACGATCTGGGCACTGTCTCAACGAGAGACTCGGTGAAATTATAGTACCTGTGAAGATGCAGGTTACCCGCGACAGGACGGAAAGACCCCGTGGAGCTTTACTGTAGCCTGATATTGAATTTTGGTACAGCTTGTACAGGATAGGTAGGAGCCTGAGAAGCCGGAGCGCTAGCTTCGGTGGAGGCGTCGGTGGGATACTACCCTGGCTGTATTGAAATTCTAACCCACAGCCCTGATCGGGCTGGGAGACAGTGTCAGGTGGGCAGTTTGACTGGGGCGGTCGCCTCCTAAAATGTAACGGAGGCGCCCAAAGGTTCCCTCAGAATGGTTGGAAATCATTCGTAGAGTGTAAAGGCACAAGGGAGCTTGACTGCGAGACCTACAAGTCGAGCAGGGACGAAAGTCGGGCTTAGTGATCCGGTGGTTCCGCATGGAAGGGCCATCGCTCAACGGATAAAAGCTACCCCGGGGATAACAGGCTTATCTCCCCCAAGAGTCCACATCGACGGGGAGGTTTGGCACCTCGATGTCGGCTCATCGCATCCTGGGGCTGTAGTCGGTCCCAAGGGTTGGGCTGTTCGCCCATTAAAGCGGTACGCGAGCTGGGTTCAGAACGTCGTGAGACAGTTCGGTCCCTATCCGTCGTGGGCGTAGGAAATTTGAGAGGAGCTGTCCTTAGTACGAGAGGACCGGGATGGACGCACCGCTGGTGTACCAGTTGTCTTGCCAAAGGCATAGCTGGGTAGCTATGTGCGGAAGGGATAAGTGCTGAAAGCATCTAAGCATGAAGCCCCCCTCAAGATGAGATTTCCCATCACATTAGTGAGTAAGATCCCTGAAAGATGATCAGGTTGATAGGTCAGAGGTGGAAGCGCGGTGACGTGTGGAGCTGACTGATACTAATCGATCGAGGACTTAACCTAATAAAAGCGTAAGCTTAGTGAAGTTGAATTGTGAATCGTTATCTAGTTTTGAAGGAATATATTATTCCTGAAAACTTTATACAAAGTGAAAGGGTTTCGAGGAACGAACAGTTCAAGGAATCGATTGAGGAGACACCGGAGCGTACTTCAGTACGTGAGGATGTTGACGAATGAGATGACGCAGAAATGTGAAGTTCATCGGAAGCCGTAAACCACATTATTTGGTGATGATGGCGAAGAGGTCACACCCGTTCCCATGCCGAACACGGAAGTTAAGCTCTTCAGCGCCGATGGTAGTTGGGGGTTTCCCCCTGTGAGAGTAGGACGTCGCCAAGTAAATAGAGGAAAAAGATCAGTAGAGATACTGGTCTTTTTTTGTATGTTAAACAAAACTAGAACGAACAAACTGACACGGAAATTCGCAACTTATCGCGAGATGTTTTGACTTTCAACGACTAGAATAACGGTAACAGAGATTGTAAAACTTTTGTCGTATTCTGTTAATTAAATGTTAATGCTTTGTTTCAATTATAATTTCATAAGAATTTACAGCTATATCAATAGACTTAGCGACCAACAAAAGTGAAATTTAATGTAACAATATATAGTTATTTTTAGATACTTAATCCTATCAATCACCACTTTCTTCCTATAAAAAATTCTTAACAATCAAGTTTCCATAAGTCTGCTAAAATTTTTTGTGAATTAATAGTTATTTTTTAAAAGTAGGAGGAAAGTTATGAGAGGAAAATCAGGAAAGAAAAGCATTGTAACTATGTTCGTGACATCTGCACTTATTTTTAGTGCAGCACCATCTTTTATTGGTTTGGACACAAGTGCATATGCCGATCAATCAGATTACGTATTGGTGAATGAGAATTTTGACCAGATAACAAATGGACAACTCCCATCTGGTTGGAAGTTAGTTCAAGGTAAAGCAGCTATACAAGAAGGAAAATTATTTCTTACATCTTCTTCATCCGCAAGTCCAGCAAGAGTCATTGTACCGCTTGGTGATGAAACTGGAGATTATATCTTTGAAGCTGATATGACCTTTGTTTCTGCAGTTGAAGATACACGATGGGCTTCGTTAATGTACCGCATTCAATCTGAAAACTACCCTTATTATCAGTTCGCTCTCCGCAGAGGAACAACGGCGTTAAATGGATTGGAATTTGCAATCAGAAATGCAAATAATCAATGGGTTGTACCTGAAACAAATTTTTATCCTGAAAAATTTGAATTCAACAAAACATACAAACTTAAAGTTGTCACTAGTAAAAATCGTGTACAGCAGTTTGTAAATGGGAAATTGGTTATTGATACCGACCTGGCTAGCCAGTGGTTGAACGGTGATGTTGGCTTCCAAGCAAACGGAGCCAGTGTTCAATTTGATAATGTAAAAGTGACAACAATGTCTGAAGTGCTACCTCCTATTGAGAATGGTGGAGCTTTCATTCCGGAGGAAACAGAAACAAATATTATCAATCCACCGACACTAATTGCTAACAGTTCTGCTATGAATACTTCAGAGTCAGTTTCATCTGTGGTACTTCCTGTAAAAATGAATGCGAATGGGAAACTACTAACTAACGATAAAAAGTTAAGTGAAGTCTTAAAATCAATAAAAAATAAGCGAATTCCAATTATTAAAGTGGAGGAAGAAAATCTAACAGAAGCAATTATAGAAGAATTAAATAGTACACAAACTAATGATGTTCATTTTATCTCTAGTAATCCCTCTATATTAAAAGATTTAAGGTCGAACTATCCAACTGCACGTGGTGGGCTAATATATAATAAAAATTCAATGAATAAAAATGATTTAGAGAAGTTTGCTCAAGATATTCATAAAAATAAAGGGAAAGTAGCTATCATTTCGCAGAAGATTTTAACACAAGAGATAGTTCATTATTTACACAGTAGGACAATCTCTGTATGGGGGATAGGCGCTGAATCTGATAATTCGGCACATGAAATGATTCATATTGGTGTAGATGCAATTATTTCAAATACACCAGAGTACACAACAAAGGCACTAAAAGAATATCCTGAAAATACGATTATTCAAAGGCCAATAGTTGCAGCTCATCGCGGTGTTCCATCATTGGCTCCAGAAAATACAATGGCTGGTTATAAGTTAGCGTATGATCTCGGTGCGGATATGATTGAAACGGACTTAAAAATAACAAAAGATCGTCATTTAGTTATCATGCATGATAATACTGTGGATAGGACAACCAATGGAACAGGTAGGGTTCGTGATCTAACTCTTGAAGAGATTCGTGCATTAGATGCAGGGGGGGGATTCAGCTCTAAATTTAAGGGAGAGAAAGTACCAACCTTTAAGGAGTTTTTACAGGAATTTAAAGGAAAAGAAGTTGTTTTACTAGTCGAGTTGAAAGATACGGGGATTGAGGAGCAAGTGATTGAAGAAATCGAAGAAGCGAATATGGTAGATCAGGTTGTCCTGCAAAGTTTTAACTTAGGGAGCATGACAAAGATAAACGATCTGAAGCCTGAGATACCTATTGGTTATCTATTTTCAACCGGTGTTCCTGAAACTGAAGCAGGTAAATTGAAAAATGCTCAAAAAATGCTAGAGTATGGAACAAGCCAAAAGGTGACTATTAATGCTAGCTATGGAAGTATATATCAAGAATTAAATACCTATGTACGTCAACGTGGTATGCTGAATATGCATTGGACATTTAGGGATGAAGGTTCTTTTAGCGATAAACTAAAAGAAGGTATGATTGGACCAATTACAGATTATATACAATGGTTAACTGACTCACCTATAAACCTTGAATCACCAATAAAGAAGGTAAACTTAAAGGTTGGAAAAACATCTATAATTAATGCAAAAGCATTTGTTGATTACCGAGTCGATAAAAAAGAAAATATTAAAACAGAGCTCTACATCATTGGAAATTCTGATATTGTTCGTATAGATGGAAATACCATAGAAGCAATAGCACCGGGAGAAGCTCAAGTTTTTGTGAAAAATACGTTTACGATGCTAGGTAAGGAATGGAATGTGGTAGCAGAGCC
>NZ_CP033043.1:5072500-5230624 GCF_003667825.1 Metabacillus litoralis
CGACTGGATGTAAGAGAATTCTTTACGAATGCAATAAATGAAACAGCGACATTATATAACTCTACTCTCGAAATAGCTGTTTCTAAAGGATTCTTTGTAAGAGCCCCTTATATTGGCGTTCCGGAAGAAACAGACTATGTGGATACAAAAAAATATTTAGGCGGGTTAAATCCATTTACCGATAAACGACCTTTAAACGCTATTGAAATATCTCATTTATATATGAATATTCAAACGAACTCTATTGGAGCTAAGCTATGCTTGAGCTTTGGTCAAACCTCCCAAAACAAAGAAATACAAGAATTTATGCTAAGAGGGAGCGAAATCTCCAAAAAGCATGTGATGCTTTTTACAGAGGCATTAGATGAAAGTGACTTGATTGCACCTGGCTCTCCTGATGTATGTGTAAGCTATTCCACAACCCAAACATACTCAGATAAAATTATGATGTTTCATATGTCTCTACTTAGTGCAGCAGGAACAGGGAATTATGCTGCTGCCGCAGCGGCAAGTCTAAGAACAGATTTAGCTGTAAATTATGAAAGACTTTCTGTTGAAGTTGCTCAATTTGCGAAAAGTGGAGCAGATATTATGATCAAAAATAACTGGTTGGAACAACCACCTGGGTTAAAGGATCGGGAGAAATTGGTGAAGAAAGAAGGAATGTAAACTTCTGATTTAACCTACAGAGAAATTCTTAAGTATTCGGTTTTCGAGTACAAAAGCTTAATTAGAAAACAAATTAGCAGCCCAATTCGCAATTGATTTGGGCTGCATCTTTTTTGTTGCTTATCTGCATAAATGTATCGTTATTCACATTCCTTTCAACAGGATGATAAAAGTTAGTGTCAGTGTGCGAGTTTGTTTGCTAAATTAATTAGAGATTGATGTACTGAAAGTAAAGACTCTGATGATGCTATTCATTGTTTGATTTTTTGTGGAGGTATAGGAATAGATAGGCGGAGAAATTCCGGTTAAGTTAGATAGTAGGTGCTTAAAAAGCTGATATAAGCGGAAAAACTCCCCTTATTTTGTGAGGAATGTTGGTATTTTACAATTTAAACGGAATTTTTACGTTTATTTATCATGTTTAGTGAAAACACAACTACAGGTGCAAAATAATGTGAAAAGTGCTTGGAGACACAATGTTCCAAGCATTTGTACTATTAAGTTCGAATGTACGGTTATTTCTAATTTGGTACTTCAAAACCGTCCCCACAGAGGACATTCTCTGTGGGTCTTCTTATTGCTGTTTAATCATTGTTACATGAGGAATGCCTGCATCCATAAATTCATCTGATACAACCTTATAGCCTAATTTTTCATAAAAAGGTATCGCATGTGTTTGCGCGTTCAGCTTGAATTTAGTAACTCCCTGCTCTGACGCAATCTTTTCTAATTTAGATACAATTTTACGACCTGCACCAGTTCCACGAGTTGTTGATAGCACACAAATTCTTTCAATTTTACCTATACCATCAAGTACGCGTACTCGACCTGCACCTGCTGGTTTTTCTTGATCATCATATAAAACAACATGTGTTGCTTCATCTTCATATTGATCAATTTCCTCTTCTTCAGGGACGTTTTGTTCATCTACGAACACAATTTTTCTTACTGTGAATGCATCTTCTAGTTCATCTCTTGTTGCTACTTGTTTTATTTCCAATTATTTGCTTTCCTTTCCAAGTAAAAATGTTTCATAAACAGTCCAAGAGCCGTTCTCTAGTTGATATAAAAGGTGGAAGCGGTCAATAACTTCCTCGTGGTGAATATCTAGCATTTTAATGCTGCCAAGAACATCTGAATGTTCATCATCTGAAAGATTTTGTCCGAGTGTAATATGAGGGACAAAAGCATATTCAGGCTGACTGCTTAATGAACCTGTATGTAAATTTTCATGAAGAGCTTGAAGCTCATCAGTTGGATCTACTTTTAAATAAATCACGTTGTTTACAGGTGCAAAAGAGCTAACCTTTTTAATTGAAATTTTGATTGGTTCACTTGCGTCAGCTACTTTACGAAGTTCCTTCGCAATAACCTTTATTTCTTCGTCTTCTGCTTCGAAAGCCGTTTTTAATGTAACATGTGGTGGCACTAATGCGTAGTGAGTATCGTATCGTTTACGATAAGAATTCACTAAGTCCTGCAATTTTTTTGATGGAAAAAGGGCGATTCCGTATTTCATGATATTCCCTCCTAAACAGTTCATTATAGTTTTAGTATAGCAAATTTTTAAAAATAAACATATGTACGATGTTATTCAAACATAAGTTTGAGTATAGGTGTTAAAGCTGGCTGCCAATACTTCCAAGTATGATCCCCATCAAACTCTTCATACGTATATGAAAAACCCTTTTCAGACATCAATTGGGACAGCTGTCGATTTGGTGTAAGAAAGTCTTGAATGATACCATCAGTAGTTCGTACCTCTGTTTCTTTCTTGCCAATTTGATGATAAATCATAGGTTTTGAGGAAGAATCAAATTCTTCAACAGCATTCATGACATCTTCATTTACAAGAGGTGATTGGAGAATGAGCTTTCCAAAAGTGTTAGGATACGATAAGCCTGTTAATAAGGAAACGGTTGCTCCTAAAGAATCACCAATTAACGCACGACCGAAGCCGATTTGGTATGTTGGAAATTCCGAATCGAGATATGGTACTAATTCATGCGCAAGAAAACGTACATACTGCCTAAACTTACTACCATTCGGATGGTATTTTTCTTTTCTGTCATGAACATCTTTATAAGGAATGCCAATAACGATCACATCTTCTATTTCTTCATCTTTAACTAGAGCCTCGACCTGTCTACCAACACGACCGAGTTTAAAGTAATCCTGACCATCTTGTGCAATCAATAAACTATACTTATATAATGGAGAATAATTCTCTGGAAGATAAATGAGCAATGTTAGTTCTTCCTGAAGTGCTTCTGAATAAAAGGAGTGCTCCTTAATAATACCTGTTTGCTTACTCATGATTACCCCTCCTAAAACAAGTATGAAACCCCTTTTATTTTAACACGCAACGATTCATTCATCCTTAAAAAAGCATAATTATTATGTTTCCTGAGAAAAAAATGTTTAAAAATGTCGGACAAGGGTATTTTCCAAGTAAGACCTATTAATAAAAGTGAGAGGAGAATCACAAATGAAAAAATCAAGCAAAGTGGTTTTATCCGGTGTTGCACTATCTACAATAGGGGTTACATCTTATTTATTAAAGGAAGAAAAAAGAAAGAACAAATTCATCTCTTCCATGCAAATGATGAAAAATAAAGCCATTAATTCGATGAATAAAGACAAACAGGTTATGGAGAAAACTGGACATCCGGATCCACATGATATTGAAGATAATACGATGGTAGCTGAAGGTTCTATGTATGCTGTTAATTATTATGATGAAAAGAAGAAATAACTTAAACAAGGCTGACTTACATGTCGGTCTTTTATTTTGGTGAAAATCAGGGAAATACTAATTTTTCCATTGACTTATTTCCTAAACCTACTATAATAAGTAAATCCGATAAAACAGATATGAATTAAAAAAGTAGGTGATATCAGTGTTTTTATCCATAAATAATGTTAATAAACAATTCAAAAACCGTGATAAAAAAGAAGAAACGGTTTTGACGAATATAGATTTACAAGTGAAAGAAGGAGAATTTGTTTCGATCCTTGGTCCTTCAGGATGTGGAAAATCAACTTTGCTTTCCATCGTTGCAGGCTTAACACAGGCAACTTCTGGTGAGCTTGTTCTGCAAGGGAAAAAACTAAAAGGGCCTGGTAAAGAACGCGGCATGGTATTCCAACAGGCTGCATTATTTCCATGGTTAACGGTAGAAGAAAATGTGATGTTTCCTCTTCGCAAGGAGCTTTCCAAGAAAGAAGCACAAGAAAGGGCTCATAAATTTTTATCTCTTGTACAATTAAGTCCTTATGCAAAGCATTCACCACATGAGCTTTCAGGTGGGATGCAGCAGCGTGTCTCCATAGCGAGAGCATTAGCAATGGATCCAGCTCTATTATTAATGGATGAGCCATTCGGTGCACTTGATGAACAAACACGCTCAAGACTTCATGAAGTCTTGGAAGATGTATTTTTAGAAACGAAAAAAACCATTCTTTTCGTTACACATAGCATTCATGAAGCATTAAAGCTTTCTGACAGAATTGTCGTCATGGGAACACAGCCAGGCCGAATTGTTGATATTATTGAGCTTGACTTTCCTCGTCCACGTGAACAAGCGCGAGAGGAGCTATTAGCTTACGAAGAACGAATTAAGAATTTATTAAAAACAGAAATAGATAAAGTAATAGAAAAGGAGCAGAAATATGCAGCCAGTCGTTAAACGAATCCTTTTTTACGTCATTCTTTTAACTGTATGGCAGGCTACGGTAAAACTTCTTGATGTTTCCGTTGCAATATTCCCTGCCCCTACAGATGTTTTCAATTCATTGTATACAGGCTTTTTAGATTTAACACTTGTCTATGACTTAGTCGCAAGCTTCAAAAGACTTGCGATTGGATTAGTAATTGCATTAATCTTAGGACTTATTTTAGGAGTAGCTTTAGCTAAATCCAAAACACTTGATGAAACATTAGGTTCATTAATTATCGCTTTACAGTCTGTACCAAGTATTGTTTGGTTACCTTTGGCGATCATGTGGTTCGGGTTAAATGAAGCAGCTGTTACGTTTATCGTCGTTTTAGGTGCAACACTTGTGATGACGATTAACATGAGAACAGGGATTAAAAATGTGCCACCGCTTTATATAAAAGCAGCACAAACGATGGATTATAAAGGCTTGAGCCTGTTCTGGAAGGTCATGATTCCAGCATCTATCCCTTATGTTGTAACAGGAACAAGACTTGCTTGGGCATTTGCATGGAGAGCATTAATGGCCGGTGAATTACTAAGTACAGGTCCAGGTCTTGGGTATAAGTTAAAGTTCGCATCAGATTTTGGTGATATGAGCTTAGTTCTCGCCATTATGATCATGATAATGGTCATTGGTGTTATTGTAGATTTACTCTTTTTCCAACGTATTGAGAAAAACGTTATGAAAAAATGGGGTTTAGATAATTAAGGTACTTTTTAATAAGTCAATTGGTGTGTCGCCAATTGGATTCTAGCTTCAAGCGTAAAAATATTATTTTTAACAAATAATCATAATTTTAATTGGAGGTTACATCATGAGAAAAGGACTTTTATTTGCACTTATTTCGATTTTATTAGTAGGTGTCCTTGCAGCTTGTGGAACTGGTGAATCATCAAATACAAGTGGTAGCGGCAGCACAGAAGAGGTTGTGATTGGATATTTCCCAAACATTGATCACGTACCAGCTATGATTTCTAGAGAAAAAGGGTATTATGAAGAAGCTCTTGGAGAAAACGTAAAAGTAACATACAAAACGTTCCCAGACGGAGCAGCATTTATGACGGCTTTAAAAACGGGTGAAATACAAGCAGGACTAGTAGGACCAGGTCCAGTAATGAACAACTATGCAAATGGAGCAGACGTGAAAATTATTGCAGGCGCATCTTCAGGTGGAACAGTCGTTGTTGCATCAGCAAAAAGTGGCGTTCAATCAGTTGAGGATGTTTCAGGTAAAACGTTCATCACACCTGGTGTAGGGTGCACACATGATGTTCAAATGGAAACATTTCTTAAAGATTTAGGAATTACATCAGCGCGTATCGGTGGAACTCTTAAACATGTAACAGGAAACCCAGCTCAATACGGAGCCATGTTCGAATCAGGTAAAGTAGATTTAGCTGCTGTTCCAGAGCCATGGGCATCACAATTAGTAAATGATGGTGCGAAAATCATTGTTGATACTGATGAAATTTCATACGGTACAACATTACCTAATACAGTGTTAGTAACAAGTGGAAAGCTAATTGAAGAAAATAAAGAACTTGTAGCTAATATCGTTAAAGCGCATGAGCAAGGCGTTAACTTTATTAACGAAAATCCCGAAGAAGCACGTGATATCGCGATTAAAGCAATCAAAGACATCACAGATCAAGAATTAGACCCAGCGATCGTTGATAGCGCGTGGGAGCGTGTAACATACACAACAGAAGTAAACGCAGATGTTGTTCAAGAATTTGCAAACTCTTCATATGAATTAAAATTCCTAAAAGAAAAACCAGAATTCGGTGATCTAATTGACACTTCATTCTTAACGAAGTAGGAATCTATCGTGAAAAATATACTCTCAATTGTTATTGCTTTTTTAGCGTTGGTAGGCTGTTCTCAGTCTATCAACCTAGAAGAGCATTTTTCATTAAATGGAACTATAGAGCCACTAGAAGCCGTAAATCAAAACGGAGAAGCTGTAAAGATGTCTGACTACGAAGAGAAGGTTTGGGTAGCGACATTTATTTTTACAAATTGTGATACTGTTTGCTCACCAATGACTGCTCACATTGCGACACTTCAAGAGCAGCTACAAGATGAAAAAATAGAAGCAGAATTAGTTTCATTCAGCATTGACCCTGAACATGATACACCAGAAGTATTAAAAAAGTTTGGAGATCAATTTGGTGCGGATTATAAAACTTGGAACTTTTTAACAGGCTATGACCAAGCGGACATTGAATCTTTTACTAATATAAGTTTCTTAGCACCCGCTGCAAAGCTCGAAGGCTCAACTCAATATGTACACAGTACTTCAATTTTTCTCATGAAAGGCAGTCAAATTCTAGAACAATACGATGGAGTATCTAACGTACCATTTGAAAAAATAATCGAAGATATCAAACTATTACAATAATTCTATTGCATTCTCCACTTGAATAAGGTACAGTAATAAAAAGTTAAACATTTTAAAAATTTCATATATTTCTTATCAAGAGAGGCAGAGGGACTGGCCCTATGAAGCCTCAGCAACCGGTTCATAACGAGTGAAGATCTGGTGGATTGATGATAGATAAACTCTAAGTAAGTTTTTCACAGCACCGACAGGAAATGAAAAATGAATGGAACAAAGTGCTCTTGTTTGTAACAGGCATTTTTCATTTTCTGTCGAGGTTTGCAGAGCAAGCCGCAAGCACTTGCGTGCTGTGAAAAAACTATACAACACTAATTATGAGTTTACTTATTAACAACACCATACCAAGACTTCTGCGAGTGCCAAGGTGCTAAATCCAGCAAGCCACACCAGCTTTATGCTTGAGAGATAAGAAGAAGCGCACTTAACGACACAGTCTTCTTCTTAACGAGGAAGACTTTTTATTTTGCTTTTTTTAAAACATGTACGCTTTCTCTCATGTACATATTGTTAAATTTAAATCTTAGGAGTGACAGACATGAGCAAAAGAATTGAAACGAAATTAGCACAAATCGGAAACCGCAGTGAAAATGTTACAGGTACAGTTAACCCGCCAATTTATTTATCAACAGCCTATCGTCATGCAGGAATTGGAGAATCTACTGGATTTGATTATATCCGTACAGGAAATCCTACAAGACTTTTAGTCGAAAAAGCAATCGCAGACCTTGAGCATGGCGACCGTGGCTTTGCCTTCAGCTCAGGAATGGCCGCGATTCAAACAATTATGGCCCTCTTCCAAAGCGGAGACGAACTGATCGTTTCTTCTGACCTTTACGGTGGAACATACCGCCTCTTTGAAAGAGAATGGAGAAAATATGGATTATCATTTCAATATGATGATTTCACAAATCCAGCTGAAACAGAGAAATTGATCAATGAAAAAACAAAAGCGCTATTCATTGAAACGCCAACAAATCCATTAATGCAGGAAGCGGACATTAAAGAGCTAGTAGCAGTTGCGAAAAAGCATAACATACTCGTGATTGTTGATAACACTTTCTATACACCACTTCTTCAAACGCCAATCTTAGACGGAGCGGATATTGTGATCCATAGTGCAACGAAATACTTAGGAGGGCACAACGATGTTCTTGCAGGCTTGGTTGTAACGAAAGGTCAGGAATTAAGTGATGAATTCTTCCAACATCAAAACGCAATCGGTGCAGTTTTATCCCCATTTGATTCTTGGTTATTAATGAGAGGGATGAAAACTTTATCCCTTCGTATGAGACAGCATCAAGAAAATGCTCAAAAGGTAGCGGCATTTTTAGAAGAGCATGAAGCTGTACTTGATGTACTGTATCCTGGTAAGGGTGGAATGCTTTCATTCCGTTTACAAGATGAAGCATGGGTAAATCCGTTCCTGAAAAACCTGAAAACAATTACTTTTGCAGAAAGTCTAGGTGGAATCGAAAGCTTCATTACGTATCCAGCTACGCAAACACATATGGATATTCCTGAAGAGATTCGAATCGCAAATGGTGTCTGTAACAAGCTGCTACGTTTTTCAGTAGGTGTTGAGCATGCAGAAGATATTATTGAAGATTTAACACAAGCATTTCATGCAATGAAAGGAGCGGAAGCAGTTGAGCAATCATGATTGGTCATTTCAAACAAAGCTACTTCATAACGAGTCAAAGGTTGATCGCGGCACAGGATCGGTAAGTGTGCCGATTCATCATTCCTCTACTTTTCATCAATTTGATATTGATGAATTTGGGAAATATGATTATGCACGCTCAGGAAATCCTACGCGTGAGGCGTTGGAAAGTGCGATTGCGGAGCTAGAAGGTGGATCACGTGGATTGGCTTTCTCTTCTGGTATGGCAGCTATTTCAACTGCGTTCTTATTGTTATCACAAGGAGATCATGTACTTGTAACAGAGGACGTGTATGGTGGGACTTTCCGAATTATTACAGATGTTTTAACTCGATTTGGGATTGAGCATACATTTGTAGATATGACAGATCTTCATCAAGTTGCCTCTGAGATTCGTCCGAATACGAAGGTGATTTATATGGAAACACCTTCGAATCCGTTGTTAAAAGTAACGGATATTAAGGGGATTGTGAATCTGGCGAAGGCAAATAACTGCTTAACCTTCTTAGATAATACATTTTTAACACCTGAGTTGCAGCGACCTTTGGAGTTAGGCGTGGATGTGGTATTACACAGTGCAACGAAGTTTTTAGCGGGGCATAGTGATGTGCTTGCAGGTCTTGCTGTTGTGAAGGATCCTGAGCTGGGAGACCGCTTGTATAAATTGCAAAATGCATTTGGTGCCGTTCTTGGTGTGCAGGACGCGTGGTTAGTTCTTCGTGGTTTAAAGACATTGCATGTACGCTTACAGCAGTCTCAAGCATCTGCTTTGAAAATAGCTGAATTTTTAGCGGAGCATCCGAAGGTAGAAGAGGTGTATTACCCAGGCTTGAGCTACCACCCAGGTCATGAAACTCAAAACTATCAAGCTGATGGGCCAGGAGCGGTGTTGTCCTTTAAATTAGCTGACGCAGCGGCGGTTAAGACATTGGTTGAAAATGTGGAGCTTCCAGTGTTTGCGGTTAGCTTAGGTGCAGTGGAATCGATCTTATCGTATCCTGCGAAAATGTCACATGCAGCAATGCCTCCACAAGAGCGTGAAAAGCGTGGCATTTCAGATGGATTGTTGAGATTAAGTGTTGGACTTGAGAAGGTTGAGGATTTGATAAAAGACTTTGCTGCAGCTTTGGAGAAGGTGCCTGCTGGTGCAAAAAAGAATGTGAATGTGTAAATTTGAGAGCTGACTCTATGTGGAGTCAGTTTTTTTGTGGGGTGCGTGTCGGTTTTTGTCGAAAATCTATTATTTTGTTCTTTTCATCAAATAAAATGATGAAATTAGCAAATAAAATCTCAAAATAGCAAATAAAAGGCAGAAATCTTCAAATAAAATACCAAAATCGTCAAATAAGTGCTTAAAGGAAGAGTAGAGGACAGCGGCGAATTAGATACTAAACGAAAGGAGTGGAGAAATGATTATAAAACCACGTAAATATCCTGTCTCAATATTAAGTTTAGAAGCATTACAAAGGAGATTGAAGCAAAACCATCCGCAACACCCACAAATAAAGGAGGAGCTTGCCAAAAAAACAGCAGGCTTTAAAGGTGAACAAAGTATAGACTACTTTTTAAGCTTTCTTACGGAAGGGATGTATCATATTTTACATGATGTAAGGCTCAAGATCGGTGATCACTTTTTTCAAATAGACATACTTATTCTTTCAAGAAGATTTCTTCTCATTTTAGAAGTGAAGAATATAACTGGTACCTTATTTTTTGATCGCAACTTCAACCAGCTAATTAGAACTCAAGGAGATAAAAGAGAAGCGTTTCCTGATCCGATCATGCAGGTAAATCGACAGTATCACCAACTTAAAAAGTGGCTCATCCAAAACAAATATAAAAACATACCCATTATTCCACTTGTCATTATTAGTTCTCCTCGTACAATTTTAGAGACTTCTCATCAAAATGATGAGATTTATCATAAGATTATCCACAGTGCGAAGCTTCCTCAAATAGTGTCTAAACTCGAAAAGACATATGAAAAAAATATTCTTACACAAAAACAGCTCTCTAAATTAGGTCAACTTATCTCAGAATGTCACACAGAGCCTTCCATCAACATTCTCTCACAGTATAAAATATCCGAAAATGAAGTGTTAAAAGGCGTTATTTGTCCAAACTGCACGAGCCTACCCATGAACATAAAACGGGGAAAATGGATATGTCCATCATGTACACATATTTCCAAAGACGCTCACATCGAAGCTTTAAAGGACTATTCTTTATTGATTGACCAACAGATTACAAATAGCCAATTAAGAGACTTTTTACAAGTACCCTCTATTTATGTGGGCACAAAGCTACTCACCTCTCTAAATCTCACACATACTGGCAAAAATAAAGGGAGAGTTTATCACTTGAACTCAAGAAAGGAACTGTTTTATTAATCAAAACAGCTCCTTATTAAAAAACTAAAGAGTAGGTAATTTCATCGCCGTCTCCATATTCTTTAAATTCAACTGTATTTGTTCATTGGTATCGAATGCATGATACCAGCCTTTTTCCATCATATAATTCGAGATTCTTTCATGCATATCAAGTGCTTCCTCTAAATGGCGAGTAAGGGTATGTTTTATTTCCGGAGTGCCTGATTCAGTGAGGGCCATTGCATAGTTTCTTACTCCACTTTTAGCAGAAATTAATAAGTCCATTGCAACAACTTGGTCTGTTAAGGCTTTCATCCCAGTTATACTTTCAATGATTGTATTCATGTATAGTTCATCTCCTAACTAATACTTTGGCTTTGCTTTTGATAGGATGGAGGAATATTCCTCTAACTGACGGGTTGACACTGTAATATCTTGCTGCATGATGTCTTTTAGTTCTTTGTCGGATACTAGTGCTCTCATTGTTTTTGACTTTGTTAAGCAGGTTGTTTTGAATGCCGCCATTTCTTGAACTTCAAGAACTTCGTGTAATGCGTAGTCCATGACTGCTCTCCTCCTGTTGTTATGGTTTTAATACAACTTTGATACAATTATCCGTTTTTGTGTCAAAAATTTCATAACCACGTTTGGCTTCACTTAGTGGTAGTACATGACTGACAACATCACCGGGATCAACTTTGCCAGTGGAAACGAGTTCAAACATGTATGGCATTAAGTGAATCATTGGGGCTTGTCCAGAGCGGATGTTTACGTTACGTTGCATAATATCTCCTAATGGAAAACCATTGTAGCGTCCACCATAAACGCCTGTAATTTGGATGGTTCCGCATTTTCGAACAGCTTGAGCAGCCATTACAAGTGCACTCATTGCTCCACCTTGAAGTCTTAATCCTGTAGCTAGGAATTCCATGTCTGTCATTTTTCCGTCCATACCAACAGCGTCAATGACAACATCTGCTCCACCTTTTGTGATTTCCTTTAGGTAACTTCCTACATTTTCATGTTCTTCAAAATTAACAGTTTCCACTTTGTTTGTTCTTTTTGCATGCTCTAAGCGATAGGGAATATAGTCAACGGCAATTACTCGCTTTGCTCCTTTTAACCAACAAAATTTTTGTGCAAAAAGGCCAACAGGGCCACAGCCCAAAACAATGACGGTATCGCCATCCTTGACGCCCGCATTTTCAACACTCCAATAGCCTGTTGACATGGCATCAGAAATGACACTTAATTTCTCATCGGGTTCTTCACAGCTTTCAGGTATTTTAAAGTGAGTAAAATTGGCAAACGGAACTCTTAAGTATTCAGCTTGTCCTCCTGGATAGCCACCTGTGTTACCTGAATAGCCAAAGTAAGCACCCATATCTCCATTATCATTTGAGTTATCACACTGACTCTCAAGATTGCTTTTACAATATTGACATTCACCACATGCAATATTAAAAGGAATGATCACACGATCTCCCTTTTTTACTTTCGTAACTTCAGGGCCCACCTCTTCTACGATACCCATTGGCTCATGGCCGATTACATAGTTTTCCGGCATATTTGGTATCATTCCATGGATTAAATGCAAATCAGATCCACAGATGGCTGTGCTTGTTACCTTGACAATCATGTCATCTGGCTTTTGGATTTTTGGATCTTCTACTTCTTTTACTTCAACGTTTTTGATGCCTTGATAGGTTACGGCCTTCATTCAACTAACCTCCAATGTTAATGTTCATCAGGTGTACGATCAAACATCCCTTTTCGATTTGATTCAACAGGGAATAGGTTCATGTTTCCAACCATGATGGTGTTTTTTGCCGATAGCTGATCTAATTGATATTGTTCTTTTAAATCATGAGGATGGAACCATTTTTTCTCGACCATAAGCTCTGTAATTTCTTGATGCATGGCAATGCTCTGCATTAATTGCTTACGCAGCATATTTCTTAAATCAGGTGACGCAGTTTCGGTTAATGCCGTAGCTGTATTTCGTACCGCTTCTTTTGCTCGCATGAGAAAATCCATGGCAAACGTGGTATCTGCTAATTCAGGAACATGTAACGAATTAATTGGATCTAAATGATCATTATTCAATGCTACTACCTTCCTTTCAATTTATTATTGGTGTTGGACGGCTTTCTGGTACTGGTGCTTCAAAAGGAGCACGTTGATAAATTGCTTGTAACTCAGTTAATGCCTGAATCGATTGATCAACATCTTTTTGCATTAGTTCTCTAAGATCTTGATCAAAAACGAGGCCCTGCATAAGCTTTGATTTAGCCACGCATAGAGTTTTGAAGTTTATCATCTCATGTAAGTCTATAGATTCATGAGCTGCCAATTTTTGCGAATCCATAATTTGTTAACCTCCCCATATTGATATGCTTCAGTATTTTCCCCGAATTATAGTTATTAATAATTTGTAAAAAATGACTATTATTGAGTCTTCTATCTGAATTCTCAATTAGGGAACATACAGAAAAAGTTGGAAAACTTCGAATCATATAAGGAGGTACTATGTACGTCATTGTTGAAGTAAGACCTATGGATGTTTAAGGAGGAAAGATGATGTTGGATTTTGATATGAATATAGATCAATTCGCTAAAATAAAAGTGATCGGTGTTGGCGGCGGTGGTAACAATGCGGTTAACCGAATGATAGAGGATGGAGTTGAAGGTGTTGAATTTATTGCAGCAAACACAGATGCGCAGGCTCTGAATCAATCAAAGGCTGAAATTCGGATGCAAATCGGTGCATCATTAACAAGAGGTTTAGGAGCAGGAGCAAATCCTGAAATCGGTCGAAAAGCAGTGGAAGAAAGTAAAGAGCAGCTTAAAGAAGTGTTACAAGGAGCAGACATGGTCTTCGTTACAGCTGGTATGGGTGGTGGAACCGGAACAGGTGCTGCACCTGCGATAGCGGAAATTGCCCGTAATCTTGGTGCTCTAACCATTGGTGTTGTTACTCGCCCTTTTAAATTTGAAGGCTCAAAGCGTTCCAAAAATGCTACAAGCGGTATCGAAGCAATGAAGGAATCAGTAGATACATTAATTATCATTCCAAATGATCGCTTATTGGAGATTGTGGATAAAAAAACAAATATAATGGATGCTTTCCGTGAAGCAGATAGTGTTCTTCGCCAGGGGGTACAGGGAATTTCTGATTTAATAGCTATACCAGGTTTAATTAATCTGGACTTTGCTGACGTGAAAACAGTTATGTCCCATAAAGGAACAGCGTTAATGGGCATTGGGATTGCGAAGGGGGAAGACAGGGCTGCTATGGCGGCTCAGAAGGCAATCAATAGCCCGTTGCTTGAAACCTCAATTAATGGTGCTCAAGGTGTGATTATGAACATTACTGGAGGGAGAAATCTAAGTCTCTTTGAAGTCCAAGAAGCAGCTGATATGGTATCTAATGCTTCTCATGAGGATCTGAATATGATTTTTGGTTCAGTGATTAATGACCAATTAAAGGATGAAATTATCGTAACGGTCATTGCAACTGGTTTTATTGAGCAAGAGGAAACACCACCAGTAATCCAAACGAATTCACAGCCGAAAAGAGAAAGGGTAGAAAATACATATCAATTTGAAAACCAGCGTATACAAAGGGAGGTTAGTTACCGTGAAGAACCTGTTCAAGATTTTAGCCGCCATAATGAACAACAAGAAGATTCACTAGATATCCCAACGTTTTTAAGAAATAGGCAAAAACGCAGATAAAATTACATAGATATAACAAACTTTAAATGTAGGTTTATTAAGTGGAAAGAGGTTGGGAACTATATAAAGTGCCCGATCTCTTTTTATTGTCAAAATGGACCTTAATAAACCTTTCGTATTTTTCATGCATGTACCCAAATGTTTCCTCATATATAAAAGTGAGCTAACGCTTTACACAATTTTACAAAAGGGGGAACAAACATGAAAAAAATGCGTAATAGCTTGTTGTTTGTCATGATGCTTGCTTTTATGATGGTAATCGCTGCATGTGGCGGTGGAGCTGAATCAGAAAGCTCGAGTGAAGAAAATGAAGAAACAACAGAAAACACCTCAGAAGAAAAACAAGATTTAAGCTTACTTACTGGCGGAACGGGTGGTACATATTATCCGCTAGGCGGGCAAATTGGTAAGATCATTACAGACAATACAAACGCAAACATCACACCTCAAACTTCAGGTGCATCTGCTGAAAACATGGAAACATTAAGAGCTGGTGAGGCTGAACTAGCATTTACACAAACAGATATCGCGGCATACGCACTTGAAGGAAAAGAAATGTTTGATGGAAATGCAATTGATACTATTCAAGCAATTGGATCACTGTATCCAGAAACAATTCAACTAGTCACAACGAAAGATAGCGGAATCCAATCAGTGGAAGACCTTAAGGGGAAAGCTGTTTCCGTTGGTGCTCCTGGATCAGGTGCTTATATTAACGCCATGCAAGTTTTAGAGGTTCATGGATTAACAACTGAAGATATTAAACCACAAAATCTATCATTTGATGAGTCAACAGACGGTATCCAAGCAGGAACAATCGATGCTGCGTTTATTACTGCTGGAACACCAACTGGAGCAGTTGAAGCCCTATCAGCTCAAGAAGACATTGTAATAGTTCCAATTGCAGACGATAAAGTTCAAGAGCTAATGGATCAATATCCATACTACTCAAAGGATACAATTTCAGCTGGAACATATAAGATTGCAGAAGATGTAAACACTGTAGCAGTAAAAGCGATGCTTGTCGTAACAAAAGATCTAGACGAAGAATTAGTCTATGAAATGACAAAAGCATTATTTGAAAATACAGATTCAATCACACATGCAAAAGGTGAGTTCATTACACCGGAATCTGCACTTGAAGGTGTGGGAAATTTAGAATTCCACCCAGGTGCAGCTAAGTATTTTGAAGAAAAGGGCCTTCAATAAGAAAAGCTTAGTAGGGAAATAAGATAAGAATGATGTCTAAATGGGGCAAGAATGTAGGGAATATTGCCCCATTTGACAGCATTCAAATATTTTCTGGGAAATAAGTCGAATAGTGAAGTGGTACAAGATGTATTGACTTAGATACTTCTTCAGAATATAATAGAATATGTAGCTTTAAGAGCTATTATACAACTATATAACGATCCGATAGTTCAGTGGGAGAACACTACCTTGACAGGGTAGGGGTCGGGGGTTCGAATCCCTCTCGGATCATCGAAGATAGAAAACGCTAGATGCAGTAATGACACTGTTTCTAGCGTTTTTTTATTTTAATTAATAAACTATAACTTGAGAAGTATAGAGTTTTGGGCACATAATGGTCACTTCATTAACATTGTTCTCAATCGTGAAGAGAGTTAAGGTTTATTCAAAATATAGGCTAAAGCTATCAAGTTTATTTAAACTAGAAGATCATAACAGAACATCAAGAGATTGAAAATAATGAGAAGTCTTATTGTTGATGTTATACAAAATATTGGATATTATTAAATCCTAATATTGATATATGAGGTGGAACAACGTGGATATCGAAAAAATGAGAACAAAATTATTACACGAAGTCAAACAAGAGATGAAAAAACTAGCAAGTAATAGAGGACTTTCAGGTTTTAAGAGTATGGAAAATGACGAACTTGAAGAGTTATTAGAGTCAAATGTAGAGGGCTTCACTTTAGAGGATGATCAATCTTCAGCATCAATTACTATTACATGGAAGCATAAAGGAAAGGCAACAGGAATTACACGTACAATTGACTTTATAGATAATGTAATTTTAAGAGATACCTTTTAATTAATAAGAGAATTACCTTAATAATTTTAATTCTTTATGACTAAATTAATCTTTGCTACCGCGCTTCGCTTGCTGGACTCTATAAAATAATCTAGAACTACGTTCTAGATTATTTTATAGAGTGATTATGCATTATTTGTATTTACTTAAAAATGTCTTGTACTCAGGATGAATGCTGTTATTTTTGTAAACATCCATAAATAAGTTTATAACATCAAAATTTGATTGTTTGGAGAAATCATGCATATAATTAATATCTTTTATATACTGTCCTACAAATTCTAATAATAGTAAAGCAATCTTTTCTGTAATAGCTGGATCATCAGTAATTTTTTCAATGTATCCTGATGAAAGGTCATTAAGTACTGTCTTTAAAACCTTAAGGTTTGACTCCCAACAGTCATTTTCTTGTTCGTGATCTTGAATTATTAACCTTAAATCGTCTTCTTGTATAACATTAATTTTTAAATTTTTATCTAATAGCTCTTCTAAAATATTACTCACTTAATATCATCCTTTTCTTTTTAAAATAATAATTCATTAATTTTGTTTGCAGTCTCACTTTGCATTGTTGGTAAAACATGACTATATGTGTCTAATGTAATTCTAATGTTTGAATGTCCTAATCTTTCAGCAACTACTTTTGGATTAATTCCTTGCTTTAAAAGAATTGTAGCATGGGTATGTCTAATATCATGAAACCTTATTTTTGTTATATTTGCATACTCAATGTAATTATAAAAAGTTCTCATTAAATTTCTTGGAATACAAGGAGTCCCAATATTAGTACATACAACTAAGTCATTATCTTGATAGAGAATACTAGAGTTTTCTCGCTCTGATTCTATAAGCATTTTATGGGATTTTAGGCTATTAATTGTTTCTATTGGTAGTGATATGTTTCTAACTCCAGACTTTGTTTTTGCACCAGGAGTTATTTTAGTTCCCTTATGATTTAATGTTTGTCTTACGGAGAGGGTATTGTTCAGAAAATCAATATCTTTCCATCTTAGCCCTAATATTTCCCCTTGCCGCATACCTGTTGTAATAGCTAGTAAGAATGCAATATAGTATCTACTACTCTTAGATACTTCTAAAAAAAGTTTAATCTCTTCAATACTCCAAACCTTTAATTCATTTTTGAAAGATTTTGGTCTATCTACTAAAGTGGCGGGGTTTTGCTTTATTAAGTCCCATTTCATGGCTTTCTTTAGTGAGGTGTTTATTAATGAATGAGTTTTTTGCACATTCTCCCTAGAGATTAAATTATTATTGATTAGCTCATTAGGAAACTTTTGGATATCTATAGGTTTTATTTTAGAAATTTCAATATTTCCTAGATGTGGAACAATATATCGATTTATTAACCAACTATAAGTATAAAAAGTTGACTCTTTTATTTGAACCTTCTTATCATCTAACCAACTTTGTAAATAATCCTTATATAACATTAGGGAAGGTTCTAATATTCTACCACTGTTAAATAGTTCGTGCTCTGCTTGCACTAATGCAATTTGAGCTTCTTTTTTTGTTTTGAAGCCTCTTTTTTTCTTTTGTTTCCTCTTGCCATTAACTTTTCCGAGTTCTAAAACGTAGTACCATGTGTTTCCATCTTTTTTGACAGAGCCAGCCAATTATTATTCCTCCATTTCACCTTCAAGCCATTGAATAAAAACTGTTTTTAAAATCTTAATTCTTCTTCCAATACGTACTATATGAAAGTCACCTGAATTAACGAGTTCGTATGCTTGTCTTCTACCAATTCCTAAAATTTCTTGAATGTGTGTAACATCTAATACAGGTGGGTAATGTTCAAAAGCATTCATAATATCCTCCATTTTATTTTATTGAAATGAATCTTTTACTTCGCTCAATTTTCTCTTCGTTAAAATTTGTGTTTTTATTAATTAATTTCATCTCAGTCCATCTTTTCGCTATTTCCGCAGTAATATCAAGATTGTCGTGGTCATTTAATGTACCAACTGAAATGAGTAATCCAGCAATTTGATCTAATAATTGATCAGTGTTACCGACTTTGATCTTCTGTCTTATTGCTGGAGAGTAGATTTGATTTAAGTCAGCCTTTTGGATAATATTCCATCGTGGATCTAAAGACCATCTACTCTGATTTTTATCTTTGTTAGGTACCTTCATTGTTAACCATTGAGAAGTTAGATAAGACCAAATGTTATTTTCCTTTTTAGAAAATTCCTCGATTGAATTAATATTAAATTCTTTTAGACATTTCCTTCTGATTTGAAATTCAACTCTCCAAACATCAGAACTATTCCATTGTTTCTCTTTCCAAAGGTCATAAAACCAATTTTTTTGAGATTTCTTTATTTCAAGCGATTTGTTATAAATTCTAGCCAACATAGGATCTCCACGACCGATTGTAAAACCACTAAAATCTCTTCCGTTGTAAAATTGATCGTTAACGTAATGTTTTACTTTTCCTCTAGCTCTAGTGATCATTCTAGGCAAATCAATCTCTTCGAAAAAGAGTTCATCACTATCTACACAAATATCAATTCTTGATAGTTTAGTAGTTACTACATTAAAATCTAACCCTTTAACCCAACTTAAAAATTCATTTACGGCAGTATTAAATCCAACTGACCAAAGATATGTAGATAAAAAACGTACCTTAATAGGGCAGGTATTTTTAACTTCTTTATCCATGAAATAAATTAGGAAATCGTTACATGATAATGTAAACGAATAAAAAGGTATCCCATTTCTATGAACTTTTAGATTAAGTCCATTTAAGTTAACTTCATATTCTTTTCCTTCTTCCTGTGCTTTACCTTTTAAAGATGAAAGAATATCAAGAGTGTTTTTTGCAGATATAAAATAATCTAAAATCTCTACTCCAAATTCAACAGTATCAATCCCTTTTATGATCAAAGCATTACCTCCTTATTTGAGTTTTGTAATTAGAACCCAGCATGTTATATGGTTGCTGGTATTCATTACTCATATATTTGTTGAAACTAAATTTGCAATAATTACCGCTCTGCGAAACAGGTCAATAATGCCCTGTTCGCCTTCCGAGCTTAATCAATTTAGTTACACAATATTCATTTACTAAAAAATCATTAATAGATGAATAAAAAGTCAATGTGTTGTTAAAAATAATAATAATTTAAGTTGATTTTATTGTCAATAAAAAATGATTGATTAGTCACTTTATTTTTCGTTGACTAAAAAATCAGTAGCATAATACTATAAAGAGGGGTGATAGATTGAATTACTACGATATGTTAAATATGATGGTAGAAGAAAGTACGCTGACCTTAAAAGAAATAGCAGAGAAATGTGTAACATATGGGGTTAAAGTTAATCCTTCGTATATAAGTAAATTAAAGAGTGGAAAACAACCACCTGCTTCAGACGAAGTAAATATTGCTTTAGCAAAATCATGTGGATATGAAGACGAAGTAGATTCTTTTTTATTTGAATCATATCTAGAAAAGGCTCCAGAATATATTAAAGACTTTTTAAATGAATTAATAACCTTATTTAGAACAACAATAAAAATCACATTTGAAAAGCAGTTTCCTAGTGAAATGATTCATATTTTACAAATGCAATTAGATCAATTCTCAAACTATGAAATCTTAACACAATCTATTGAGCAGTTAAGAAACACAACGTTAGTAACAGATGTCGATGCATTGAGTAATCAACAAGTAATTAACACTACATTAAAGATGAATGATACCTCTATGGAACCACTGATTCCCAAGGGATCAATACTACATATAAGAAAAGATAATGAAATTATTAATGATGATATTATTGTTATTGAAAAAAATGGTGACTTTCTAGTCAGAAGGATATTTTTTATTGAAGAAAATAAATTCTTGTATAGTATTAATAAATCTTATAAATCAGAATTTCTCAACGATAATATAATAAACATAATTGGTAAGGTTGAAAAAATAACTATTGAACTTTAATGATATTTGAACTCGCTAATTGCGGGTTTTTTCTTGTTATAAAGGTATTTTATGGTAAATTAGTAATGGGAATAAATTTAGGAGGGGTCAGATTGAACCGGATTGATAGAACATATAGAGATAAATTAAGGATTCTTTTAATCCTTTATTTTTTTTCAGAAGAAATTGATGCAGATTCAGAAGAGGTAGAGGATCAATATAAAAAAGTATTTAGAAGTGAAGTTCGGATTCAAAAGATTGACTTTTTAATAAGGTATCCGGATTATTTATCATTTGAATTGTTAGAATTATTAGAGGAAGATGAATCTAGAATTAATAAAGAAGAGATTAAAGAAGAAATAAAAAGTATTTTTGATAATAATGAACCAGAAATTAGAAGAGATGATATGTTGAGGTATTTTTTTGGAGCATATGAAGAAATAGATCACATTATTGCATTTCTTGTATCGACAGATTTTATTGTATATAAAAGTAAAAAAAATGCAGCAGGAAGAGAATATGATAAAATTTACTATTTAACTCAAAATGGAATAGCAAAAATTGAGAACCAAATATTAAAGCATATTGACAAAACTAAGTGGTATGGAGAAAGGTGTAAATTAATAAAAAAATATTTTGGGAATTTAACAGGCACGGAATTGAAAGTTAGGCAATACACACATGAGGAGTATCGATTAACCCCGATTAATGAATATATAAAGGGAGTACAAGAAAATGTAAAAAATAAGTACTATAGTATTTTTGGGGAGGAAATATAAGTGTTTAGTTTTAGTAATATGATAAGTGATATTTACAAAGAGTACAATACTTTTTCAAAGAGTGAAATTGAAGATTTATTATTTATAGATGACATTGACAAAGATAGTCCAATCTCACAGAATAACAGACTTAGAATAAACAAGCTAATTATTAAAGGTGAGAAAAATACGGGAGAGATTATTGAGTTTAGTAAAGACTTTTATAGTGGAGTAAATGTCATATTTGCAGAAAACGGAAAAGGGAAGTCTTCACTATTTAAAATAATAAAGTTCGGATTAACTGGAGACAAGGAGTCTATCAAAAAAGATGTATTAAAGTGGCTAAATGAAGTGTCTCTTGAGTTTAATATTGGAGAAACTACATATACAACTTATATTGATTTATCTGGAAAAAGAACTCAGGGTGTACTATATAGAAAATCAATAAATGAGATTTTAGCAGCTGGAGAGAATATCGAAAGAATATCAATTATTTTTGAAACAAAAACTGATAAAGATTTTAAAGAATTTATGCAAGAATTCATTTATAATCAATTCTCATATTATAGTCTTAAATGGACAAGTGGAAATAAGGACACAATAGACTTAATTGAAAATCAAACTAGTTGGAAAACATACTATAAATCAATATACTTGGAATCAAAAGATTACAATGTACTTTTTTTGAATTCAGATTTTGGTTCTCAAGGGAAAAAGATTCTTGAAATGTTACTAGGTCTTAGGCTAACTTATGCTATTAATTATTTAACTCAGAAAAAAGATCACCTAGCAAATTCTCAAAATAAACAAGACTATTTAATGAAGCAAAATAACGATCAGATAAATGTGGAAGAACTTATTGAAGAGTTGGAAAGTATAGAAGAGGACATTAGTAAGTTACAGGAAGATAAAAAGAAAACTTTTAGAAAAAGCTTAGATATAGAAAAGTATAATAGCTTATCAAATGACCTCAAAACTGTAAATGACGAATTGCAGAAGGCAATAAATGAAAAAGAAGAACTAGAAAAACAGCTGAATCAAACTAATAGGAGACTTATAAGGCTTGAAGAAGAAAGGGAATTTGGAGCTTTTTTTAGTAATTTAGAAATAAAAATGTGTCCTAGATGCGAACACACAATACAATCTAATAAAAAAGAAGTTGAAAAATCAGATCACAAATGTATGTTATGTGAGCATGAATTAGAGGACGCATCTCCAGAGCAAAAAGAGATCATTGATATAAAAATAAACGAACTTAAGAAAGAAGCTGAAACTCTAGCAACAGCTATAGAATTATTAATAGGTAGAATTGATGATAAACAACAAATATCTGAGCAATATTTAATTGAAATACAAAAAATTGAGAGTAACATAGAAACTGTAGATTTTTTAAATGATGATATAGATACTTTGTCTAACTTAATTCAACAAAAAGTTGAGATTGAATATCAGATAAAAATGAATTCTTTTGCTAATAAAGATGATTCACAAAATCTCGATGAAAAAATAAAAGTACTTGAACATGCAATTAAGTATTTAAACAGTCATAGACTGGAACTAAGTAAAGAAATATTAAAAAGTCTAGAGGAATTAATACTAAGCCAAATAAATAAATTCGGATTAACTAATGTAACTGATGTAGTGATTAGTAAAAATTTAGATATTCAGTTTTTACAGAATGGTGAATTAAATAAATTTAGTGAACTAACAGAAGGTGAGCAGCTGCGTGCAAAAATAGCATTTTACCTTGGTTTAATGTTATTAGATATTAATTATGGAATGGGTAGGCATCCTAGATTATTAATTATTGATTCTCCTGGTAAAGAAGAGGTTATTAGTAAAGACTTGATAAGTCTTGCTAGTATATTTAAGGAAATAGAAGAGAGCTACTCAGACAAATTACAAATAATAATTGGTACTGCTTTAGAAGAGTTAGTTGATGCGAGTGCGTCCCAGAAGGTATTAAAAAGAGGCAATGAGGAATTTGTATTTTAACCTCTTTAAGGGTGATATTAAAATGTTAATAACATATGAAGATTTTTCAGGTATGGAAGAATATGAAAAGATTTCTTTTATGGAAGATTGGTTTACCGACAAAGAGAATGTTGCAAAAACATCTGAAAAACAATTGAAGATTTTTTTTAGATCAGTATTAGAAGAAGAGCAAAATGGCTTTGTTTTAATTAAATGTATAGAAACTCTATCTTTTTTAACATTAATTAATAAAGTGAGAAAGACTTCTACTGTAGATATGCTACTTGATATTGAAACATGCGAAAAAAACCCTTTTGTGAATACAACAGCCTTAAAATACTTAACTGTCTTTTATGATAATGATGAAGATATTTTAGATGTAATTAAGACGTATAGAGATAGTTCAAATGCTGAGATTTCCTCTGAAGCTTATTTTCAACTAGGTCTCATTAAATTCTTGAAAACTAATTTTGATAATAATATTTTGGACTACTTGCAATTAATAGAAGAAAGTCAGAAGTATTTCACTTATTCACAATCTTTAATAGAAAATAGAACAGATGCAGAATATTTTAAGTATATTACAAGTTTTATAGTATCCCTGATAAAAAAAGAAAATCAACAAGTAGAAACATCATATAGAAAATTATTAGATATTTCTTTTATTCGAGAAGCTTTTCATTTTGACAAAAGTTTAGTGGTATTAGAGTATAAAATTCATAGCGTGTTAATGAATCTAAAATTAATAATAGACAAAATAAATGATGGTGAAAATTGGATAAGTTATTTTGATGAATTTAATAAACTATCTCTATATCATAATGAGCTAATAAACATATCAATCTCAACTAATAATCAACAACATAATTTACTAACTAATTTTAAAGATAATATATCTGAAAACATCTTAAAAACATTCTATATTAAAAATTTATACTACTATGAGAAAAAGATAAATATATTATTAGATCAGTTTATTGATGATAGTGAACTAACAATATTTCTTAGATATGTAAAAAATTTAATGATGCAAAATGATAAAAAAAAAGAAGATCAAGACCAGATTATGAGAACATGTATTAAAATAAGCAGTATTGTCGAGGGTGTTGATGTAGTAGATTTAGTTAAACAATTTTCTACGTCTAGAGATATAAATAGTATTGATGATATATTGGAATGTATAGGAGAATATACTAATTTACTTTATGATAAGAATATTGATTTTGTCACTGGATTTCCCACGGGTGAAGAGATCTATACTGAAATTATGAGAGAAGTAGTAAAAAATACACCTAATTATCCACAAGAGAAAATAGTGGCTTTTGGTAGAGTGATGGAAGAGTTAATAAGATATTTAATATTAACAGTCAGATCTGAAAGGTCCGAGAATTATAATTTCCTTTATACAAAAGATCATAAAGGAAAGGGAGCAGATGCATCAGAAAGAGATTTACAAAGCAGTCTCTACGATCATTTTCAGAGATCAAATATTGCTTATAGTGCATTAGAAGAAATTAATAATTTCTCAGATGGTGGACGGATAGACATAGTAATTCAGCTTAATAATGTTACCTTTCCTATAGAATTAAAGAAAACTAAACAGAAAATAACAGATGAAAAAGTGAGAGACAAGTATCTTGAACAACTAAACTCCTATATATACTCGTATGATCAATTAGGTATCTTTGTTCTTTTAGATTTAAATAAAAAAACAAAACCTGTAAATGACGTTAGAGAGTTAGTTTATTTAGATCATTTAGAACCTCTATATACATTAAAAAACAAGTATCCAGATAATATTGTAGTTGTTATTATTCCCGGAAATAAGCCATTACCAAGTGATAAGTCAACTTATCGCTAATGGTCACAACATGGTCACTAATTAAAAATAACCATAGGAAACATCTAATAACAGTTTGGAATAATTTCTTTAAGAAATTAGAAAAATAATCTATAGAGATTACAATAAACTTCTAGAGGTAATTAACTTAACTACCTTGACAGGGTAGGGGTCGGGGGTTCGAATCCCTCTCGGATCATCAGATGTGAGCTTCAGTTCCTTGGTTTAAAGGGTGGAGCTTCTTTGTTTTTTTCCTAAGTAGAGAACCCCTATGAAAATTAAAGATTAGGAATGTTATTCAATGCTATACCTTATTTCGCGAGTAGTAGACAATATATGTGTAGTGAAAAATGATGAGTAATCAGTGGGAAATAAAATAGTAGCAATGAAATCTTCGCCAAATTTAAGCAATTGCAATCTTTCCTACACCAAAAAGTTAATAAATACTATACATTAACATCAAATGCCCATCTATGATAACTCGTACTTATTATTGAAAATTCTTCTTATAACAGACATTGTAAATCTAACCATTAAAAAGGAAAATGAGAGAGAATAAAAAGTGGTTTTCCAGTTCCATCCATTTTTATATTTAACAAGTTGTGTATTTTTTTCTAGCCATAGCTCGGCAATAGTCATTGGTACACTGAAAAACAGAACTTTTATAAGGCACTTAATAAGGCGAGAATCTTTAGTATGTTGATTATAAAAGACACAAGTAATTGGGAAAAGTAAGTAATCGAACAACACACTTGTTTTAACTTGTTTTGGAAATCGGGTCGGATATTGAACATAGCCTTTATTTACAACCAGATTATCGACCAATGATGCATAGTAACTTTTTATAAAGAAAGTAAGGAGCCAGTCCTTTGCAAGTGGTTTTTTTATTAAATATATAAAAGAGCTAATACCAAAAAAATAAAGGAATTTTATAAGATTTATTTCAAATTTTTGACCCATTGTCTAGCACCTCCACAAAGATAGGTTATCCTTCATGCAGGGGGTTATACAAAGGACATTGCAAAATTAGATAAGTCCGTAATGTATAAACAAGGCTCTATTCTGATCAATTATATTGTGAACCGTTTCACTTAATCTATTGGGAGCTTATGTTGAAGTGACGCCAGTTTTTTAAGTGGATCTCAGGTATTATACTTACATCTGTTCCTGACCATCTAGTATTCTGTAGGAAACCAAGGCTTTTTATATAAGCCTTGGTTCTTCTCTAATAAGGACTAACCCCCTGTGTTACTCTTATCTAAATCAATGAATTGTTTCATCCAAATTTCCCCATAAATTCATCAATTCTAGAACATATTTATATTTTAATTGACCACTAAAACTTGTTCTGGTTAATATAATTATAATTTCCCACTGAATGGAGGGTAAAAGATTGAGGTTATTATTAATTGAAGATGAGCCAGATTCCTTAATAGGTATGAAAATGGCTATTGATTCTCTATATAATGTTGAAGTAGAAGTGCATACCTCAAATAATGCGGAAGATGCAAGAGAGGTAATCTTTAAATACTATCCTGAATTAATTATTACTGATATTATGCTTCCTGGTATATCTGGTCTTGATTTAGTTGAAGAAGTTGTAACTAGTGAGTACCAACCAAAGGTTATAGTTGTAAGCGGTTTCGATGATTTTGATTATGCGAGGAGAAGTATACGGTTCGGTGCAGTTGATTATTTATTGAAACCATATAGTACAAAGGAGTTTACAGAAAAGGTAAACAGGACTCTTTCAATGATAAAAGAGGAAAAAGAACAACTTCACTATACTGAGCAGCAGAAATCATTTGCAGAGATTGGAACACGTTCCATGAGGGACAACTATTTAGTCGAGTTTTGTTTAATAAGAACACCTCTTGAAGAACATCTCTATCATAGACTGTGTTTATGGGATATTGATTGGTTAGCGAATAAATCCTTTTCACTCCTTATTTTTGATGTAAAGGGCTATCCTGACGGGAAACCTTTTACAGAAGAAAATCAATTAAAGACTTTTGTTATAGGAAATATTATGCAGGATGTGATCCGAGATCAAATGCACTCACTCCTTTTTAAAGATCCTAAAAATCGATGGGTATTATTAACCACTATTGACGATACCGAGGAAATGGCTAGGTCTATTCACAATAAGGTAAAAGAATATCAAAAAATCGAGTTAGCAATAGGCATTAGCACAAAGGTATCATCATTTGAGGAAATGCATGCAGCTTACAGCTCTACACTAAAAGAATTTCAAATAAGTTCTCTAACAAATCGCGAGGATTATTTAAAATCTGATCATCTGATGTCTACAGACCTTACCACTGCTAACCATTTAGCATCATTAGTTATAAATAAGGATGAAGAAAGCATTCGTCAGGTGGTAAAGATTTTCTTTCAACAGGTCATATTACTCGATGGACTTGAATCAAGAGACGATATCACGCGAAAAACATTAAACTACTTGTCACAAATCCTTGCAAGTATAAGTGAACAAACCTCAAAGGAGCTTAAAGCAATTCCAATGAGTGTATGGGAAAAGGTGGATGAATGCACTACATTAGAAGAATATGAAAAGGTCTTATCTGAGTATTTAACGAGTGTTAGTCATGAGGTTTCAACACATGCTACCAATTCAATCATTGAAAGAGCCATTCAAATAATTCATTCTAGTTACATGGAGGATTTGAGCTTACAAATGATCGCAGACGAGCTATCCTTACATCCAGTCTGGCTAAGTCAGTTGTTTAAAAAAGAAACTGGACAAACATATATGGATTTTTTAACAGAGACGCGGATTAAAAAAGCGAAAACACTTCTAAGAGAAACAAGCATGAAAGTGTATGAGATAGCGGAAGCTGTAGGTTATCAAAATTTACAGCATTTCGGTACTATTTTTAAAAAAAGAACAAGTCAAACACCCAAAGAGTATAGGTACGGAAAATGAAAGTTAGAAAGGTAAGAATAGAAGATAATTTATTTAACAAAATGTTTGTCTTTATTACCTTATCCATTATTATTCCATTAGCATTATTAGGTTATTTATCATATGATCGATCTAAGTCTCAGTTAGAAAAGGTTACCTCTCAGCTTCTTCAAGACAATTTAGAATTGAATAAAAAGCAGGTTAATCGTTTATTAAAAGATGCAGAAAATGAATCAGAAAAAATGGTGACATCTATACAGTTACAAAAGCTCTTGCAAAGTCATCCGCCAACATCTTATGAAGAAGAAAAGGCTTTTATCAATCGGATCAGTCAACTTATTGCCCAATTAAAAGGGACGTACGGAGTATATGTCTTTCCAAAACAAATGAAATATTACCCGAATTATTTGGAGCTAATTAATGGGAGTGATTTTAAGCCAAGCACTGAATTGATGTTAAAAGCCTTTAATTTGAAAGAAAAAGGGGTTTGGTACCATTATTGGGATGAAACTTCAAAGAAGCCAGTTTTAACTTATATAAGAGCGGTTCGTTCATCCTATTATTACGAACCACTAGGTGTTATTGTTCTTAAGATTCCTGATTCACTTGTACGAGAGGAATTATCCTTCCCTTCTTCTTTTAAAAACTACAAAACAATGATTGTTGATCAAGATAAGAACATTATTTCAAGTGAAAACTCTTTGCTTTATAATGAAAAATTTATACCAGAAGGGGATTGGAATACAGCTGAAACTCAATTAAATGATCAGGGATGGAATTTAATTACTGCTCTGCCAAACAAAGAAGTGACAGGCAATATTGAACAAATAAAAAATTTTACTATGTGGATTGTCATAATCAGTATAGTGGTTGTTACGATCTATCTTGCTATTATTGTTCGTAATTTTACGATACCAATTAAAGCACTCGTCACACATATGGAAAAAGTTCGAAGTGGAGTATTAAAGCATTTCCATATGGACAGGTCTAAAAAAGATGAGATTGGGCAACTAGTTGGTGGGTTTAACCAAATGATTACAGGAATGTCTGAACTTATTGAACAAACAAAAAAGATGGAATCAGACAAGCGAAAATTTGAGCTTCAGACATTAAATCATCAAATAAATCCACATTTTTTTTATAATACATTAGATGCGATTAAGTGGAGAGCAGAAAAGGTAGATGAAAAAAATATCGCTTTAATGGTAACGAAATTAGCCAACTTACTTCGATTCAGTTTAAATAATAATAACGAGTGGACAACGGTTGAAAGAGAAATTGAGCATGCTAAGAATTATTTAGACATAGAAAAGCTCAGAAGTAATCGTTTATTTAAAGTATTTGTTCAGGTAGATCCAACGATTTTGAAATTAGAGGTCATTAAGCTAATCCTTCAACCAATCGTAGAAAATTGCATCAAGCATGGAATTAGTAACTTGCCAGAAGGTAAGGGGAAAATTCTGTTAACCGTTAAACGCATTGAACAGGATATTATCTTTATTATTGAAGATAATGGTCCAGGGCTGAATAGTAACCTAGTGGATAAAGAAAGAAATTCAAATCATGTGCATCATGGAATTGGGTTGAAAAATGTTCATAAACGACTTCAACTTCATTTTGGAACTGAGTATGGAATAATAGTTGATGAAGATCATCATGAAGGCTTTAGAGTGATCGTGCGGCATCCGGTTCATGAGGAAGAATAATGAGCTAAAAGGGGGGGAGATAATTGACTAAGCACTATACTCTCTTGATTTTTATTATTGTGAGTTCTATTATTTTAACGGCTTGCAGTCAACAATTAAGAAAGCGAGAAGAGGCTAAAGAAGAAAATAAAGAAGTCGAAGTGAAAGAACAGATATCCTTAAATGGTGTTTTTCTTAATACGACATGGGGAGAGGTAACCCAAAAGTTAGCGGAAGAATATGAGAACGAAACAGGAGTATCTGTCAATATTGAGTTAGTAGGACGTGACATGATTTTTCAAAAATTAGCTCTTTCGATCGCTGGTAATGCTAATTATGACCTTTTTAATGTTGATTACAACTGGGTGCCTGAACTTGTCTCTACAAATAGCTTACTACCCTTAGAAACCTATATAGAAAAAAACAAAGTAGATACCGAAGGTTTTTTGCCTAGAGCACTAGCTCTTACACAATGGAATGGAGAAAACGGTGGATATGGTGAGGGCGGCAATATATATGGATTGCCACAGACGATACACCCTCATATCCTTTGGTACCGATCTGATTTATTTGAGCATGAAAAACTGAAATCAGAGTTTAAAGCCATATACGGGTATGACTTATCTCCGCCCAAAAAAATGCAGCAATTTCGTGATATGGCTAAATTTTTTAATGGGAAAATGGTGAACGGGAAAAAAATTTATGGCTGGGCTGGACAAGCTAGTGAAGGATTCGGCAATGTGCATACATGGTTAACATTTGTCTACTCTAACGGCGGAGATGTTATTGATTGGAATAAGATGACATCATCATTATCAACTCCAGAAGTCATAGAGGCGACAAAGACGTGGATTGACCTACTGCAATTCTCTCCTCCAGGTATAAATGATTATACCTTTTCAGAAGTATCAGCTGATGCTGCAGAAGGAAATGTTGCAATGGCTATACACTGGTCTTGGGCCGCTGATAAGGTAGACGATCGGGCATATTCTAATACTGTTGGTCAATGGGAATTTGTCCAAACACCTGCAATGAAATCATCTGTCCCACACCTTGCTGGCTGGTCAATTGTTATTCCTAGAACGTCAAAGTATCCTGAAGAAGCGTTTAAATTTATGGTTTGGTTAGAAAGTAAACAAAATGATGTTAGACAAGCTCAGATGGGCGGGGGAGATCCAGTCCGACTCTCTTCCTATTTAGTCCCAACTCTTAAGCAGTTGAAAGTTGAGGGAACTGATGTTAACAAATTTCGCCGATACGAAGCAGTAAATGAAGCAATGAAGACAGCAAAAGCTCGTCCATTTTTCCCACAGGAAGAACAATGGGAAAGTGTTGTAACCGGTTATTTACACGATGCCCAGCTAGGGAAAATGTCAGTTGAAGAAGCATTAATGAAGGCTGATGAAGCTGTAAATAATTTGTTGAGATAATTTAAAATTTTCCTCGATCCTCAGATTTCTGAGGTTTTTTTGTTGTTGAAAACCTATAATTTCCAACAGAGAAAGCGTAATCACTCATCTCTACATCTACACTAAAAATGCATGGTGAAAAATTAAATTAACCATGTTTTTTCGATTTTCAATAACCGGTAAGATAAAACTAAGAAATAAACAAGCAATACATTTTATCTAAACGAAAATGATTGCGATTACAATTTTACATTAATAAGTTCATAGAAAAGAGAGTCTTAGATGGTTAGAATCGTAGATGTTGCAAAGAAGGCAAATGTTTCCACTGCTACAGTCTCTAGAGTCATAAGTAAGCCTGATACTGTAAGAGAGGAAACAATTAACAAAGTATTAAGAGCCATTAAAGAATTAAACTATCATCCAAATGTTTTAGCACGTCAGCTAAGGACTTCAGAAACTAAAACAGTGATTGTTGTGATCCCGGATATATCTAATCCTTTCTTTTCGAAGGTTCTACGAGGAATAGAAAATCTTGCATCAGCTAATGGATATCAAGTTTTACTTGGTGATGCTGGGAATGATAGTGAACAGGAAAGTCGGTATTTAGATATGCTCCGTCAAAAAAAAGCAGACGGAATGATCTTATTAACAGCAAAGATGAAAGCAGAGCTTGTCGAAGAAATGGCAAATGAATTTCCTGTAGTACTTGCCTGTGAATATATTGAAGGCTCTTCTATTCCAACCATTTCAATCGACAATGTTAGCAGTGCTAGAAAAGCAACAGAATATTTAATTCAGTTAGGACACCGAAGAATAGGAACTATTTCTGGGCCACTTGATAGTGTATTAGGACAGGATCGATTAAAGGGTTTTTACCAGGCGATGGCAAGGTATAGCTTATCAATAGATCCAGTACTAGTACAAGAAGGCCAATTTAATTATGAAAGCGGATTTAATCTAATGAAGAAGTTTTTAGCGCTCAATAGAATCCCAACCGGAGTATTTGCAGCGAATGATGAAATGGCTTTGGGTGCCATTAGAGCCATAAGAACAATGAACCTTAGAGTACCTGAAGACATCTCGGTTATTGGATTCGATGATATTCATTTTTCTTCTATTTTCGAGCCTGCTTTGACCACAATCTCACAACCAGCTTTTGAAATAGGGTCTAAAGCGATGGAACTATTAATTATGCTAATGGATAAAAAGAGAATCGAGAAAAATCAATATATTTTAGATGACAGTCTTGTCATAAGAGAATCATGCTCAAAAATCAATAAATCATTACAAGATTAATGTAATCGGTTACAACTATCAGTTCACTCATAACTTTTAAACCTAGTAAACAGGGATGAAAAGTTTATTTTAATAAAGAAAATGTAATGGATTACAAAATAAAGAAATTAGATTTTCATTCATTTTCTCTAAAAGTTAAGAAAGCGATAATTTATAGCTTTGTATTGGAGTTGATTTGTAAACGATTACAAATTCCTGCCAATTGAACTTTAAAGGAGGTGGTTGTAAACGTTAGTTGTACCATACAAAAGACTAAACTACATGAAAAACATGGGGGTTATGAAATGAAAAAGAATCTATTAATTTCCGTATTAATGCTACTCGTTTTTAGCGTAATAATTGGATGTGGAAATAAGGAAGAAGCACAGACAACAGAAGGAAGCACAGAAAAAAATGAAAATTACCTCTCTGAATCAGGGCCACTAACAATAAACCCTGAGATTCCAGATATAGAAGTTCTAGATAAAGGACCAAATGGAGAACAAGCAGTTTCTGCAAAGTCTTTACAGTTAACTGAAGAAGAGCTTCAAAAAATTAAGGATGGAAATTATAAAGCAGCCATTGTTATGCACTATTCAGGTACAGATTATATGAATGCGGCAGTTGGAGCGATGCAAGATACATTTAAAAAAATGGGAATTGAAGTTGTAGCTGTTACAGATGCACAATTTAAGGCTGAGAAACAGGTAAACGACATTGAAACGGTTTTAGCAAAAAAACCAGATATTATGATTTCGGTTCCGGTTGACGCAGTATCAACTGCACCAGCTTATAAAAAAGCAGTAGAACAAGGCGTTAAGCTAGTATTCATGGATGGAGCAGCAGAAGGTCTTGAAGCAGGTAAGGATTATATCAGTATTGTTTCCGGTGACAACTATGGAAACGGTGCTCTAGCAGCGGACATTATGGCAGAAAAAATTGGTGGCAAAGGGAAAGTAGGTATCGTTTATCACGATGTGAACTTCTTCGTAACCAAAAACCGCTCAGATGCATTTGAAGCAACAATCAAAGAGAAATATCCTGACATTGAAATCGTAGCACAAGGTGGAATTACAGACCCGAATAAAGGAGAAGAAGTTGCTTCAGCAATGCTGACAAGAAACCCAGACATTGATGGTATTTTCGCTCCTTGGGATGTACCGGCAGAAGGTGTAATGGCGGCAGCTCGTACCGCCGGAAGAGATGACTTAGTTGTGACAACAGTTGATTTAGGTACAAATGTAGCGATTTCAATCGCATCTGATGGAATCGTTCAAGGACTAGGTGCTCAATTACCTTATGATCAAGGTGTAGCACAGGGCATTCTTTCAGGATATGCGATATTAGGTAAAGAAGCTCCTCCTTATGTTGCTTCTCCTGCTATTGAAGTAACAAAAGAAAATGTTCTTGATTCTTGGAAATTAATTTATGGGGTTGAAGCTCCTTCAACTGTTAAAGATGCATTGAAATAAGAGACTAGTAACAAGTTTATAGAGGCTATCAATTTCTTATAGCCTCTATAACCAAAGGAAGGTGAACAAAAAATGGATCAACCTATTCTTGAAATGAAGAATATAAATAAAGCGTTTAATGGTATTACGGTTCTAGACCAGGTTAACTTTTCGGTGAAAAAAGGAGAAGTACACGCCTTAATGGGTGGGAATGGTGCCGGAAAATCAACATTAATGAAAATTCTTACTGGCGTTTATACAGCAGATAGTGGAGACATTTTAATTGAAGGAAAACCTGTAAGTATTAAAAGCTTTGATGACGCAAAGGTAAATAAGATCTCAATGATCTTCCAAGAGTTTAGCTTAGTACCAACCCTTACAGTTGCCCAAAATATCTTTTTAACGAGAGAAGATAAGACATCATTTGGGCTTTTAAATGATAAAGAATGTGAAAAGAAAACAGAGGTTCTATTAAAGGAACTTGGGGTTGATATCAGACCATCTGATGTGGTTCAAAATCTAGGAGTTGGTTATTGGCAAATGACTGAGATTGCAAAAGCACTATCTCAGGAAGCGAAAATATTGATTATGGATGAGCCGACCTCTTCGTTAACTCAAACGGAAACGGAAGTATTATTCAAATTCATCAATCAATTAAAAGCAAAGGGTTATGCGATTATTTATATTTCTCACAGAATGGATGAGATTTTCGAAATTTGTGATCGCATCACGATCTTGCGTGATGGTCAATATATTACAACCGAGGATTGTAGTGAAACTGATCTTGATACAGTTATTCAGCATATTGTAGGACAAGAATTTGACCAAGCCTTTGAATATCAAGAGAGGGAATACTCGAAAGAAGTACCTCCGATTTTTGAGGTGAAAAATGTAAGCGCTGGAGATAAGGTTCAAAATATTAATCTTAAAATACAACCTGGAGAAATAGTAGGAATTGCTGGATTGATGGGTAGTGGTCGAACGGAATTAGTTCGTTGCTTATTTGGAATTGACTCAATAGACAGTGGTGAAATTTACGTTGATGGTCAAAAACGTTCAATTAATTCGGCTACGGATGCAATAGACGCAGGGATTGCATTAATTCCCGAGGATCGACGTGTGCAAGGATTGGTTCTAGAACATAGTGTAAAAGACAATATGATTCTGCCAATCTTATCTAAAGTGAACAAAGGATTGTTTATTGATAACAAAAAAGCAAATAAAATAAGCAATCAACTTGTCAAAAAGTTAAATGTTAAAACTGATGATATCTTTAAAAAATCAGGCCTATTGTCTGGTGGAAATCAGCAAAAAATTGTTCTTGCAAAATGGTTAGCAAATAACCCAACAGTTTTATTGCTTGATGAACCAACAATTGGTGTAGACATTGGAGCAAAAACAGAAATTATCGATATCATTAGAGAATTAGCTATTAGCGGAAAGGCCATACTTGTCATTTCATCAGAAATCCCTGAACTTCTTGCTATGAGTGATCGTGTCCTTGTGATGCATCAAGGCAAGATAAAAAAGGAACTACAACGAACTGAGATTAAATCAGAGGAGGATATACAATATGCAATCCAAGGTTTCTAAAGTAGAAAAACCAGCATTACCTATGTTTAAGAAATTCGAATGGCGTAACTATATCGTCTATTTTGCTTTCGTAGGAGTGTTAATCTACTTTTCTATCAATTTATATGATGAAGGGTTTTTATCTTCAAACAATCTATTAAACATTGTAAGACAAACAGCAACCATTTCTTTAATGGCACTTGCAATGACATTTGTTATCAGTACAGGTGAAATTGATCTTTCCGTTGGATCGATAGCGGCTTTATCTTCATTAGTTGGGGCATTAGCACTACAGGCAGGCTACGGTATCATTGGCGGATTAATTGGTGGTGTTGGTACAGGTATTGTGGTTGGCCTTATTAACGGTTTACTCGTTACAAAAGTAGCAATTCCATCCTTCCTAGTAACACTAGGGACAATGGGAGCGATAAAAGGTGTTGCGATGTGGGTAACAGATACAGCTCCAGTTCCAATTATTAATTCAAACTTCAACTTTATCTTTGGTTCTGGTGATATTGGGCCAATTCCGGTATTGCTATTATGGACTGTTGTCTTTACAATCATTGCTCATGTTTTACTACGTAAGACGTCTTTTGGAAGACAAGTATTAGCAACTGGTGGTAATGAGAGCGCTGCACGTTTCTCAGGTGTAAAGACAATGAAAATTAAGTTGCTCGTTTTCTTAGGAACAGGTGCAATGGCTGGTTTAGCCGGTTTACTATATGCAGGGCGTATGAACGCAGGAAGATTTTCATTCGGTGAAGGAGATGAGCTTTCTGTTATTGCTGCTGTCATTTTAGGTGGAACAAGTCTTTTTGGTGGAGTCGGGACAATTATTGGAACACTCGTAGGTTCTTTAATGATTGGGACAATTAATAATGGACTTATCATTATGGGTCTGGATGTTAGTCAGCAAATGATTATAAAAGGAATTATTATCATTTTAGCTGTAGCTTTCGGTAAAAAAGCAATTAAGAGATAAATAGTGAAAAGAAATCATCAAGAAGAAATGACAGGACAGGAGGATGAAACATGGAAAAAATAAAGGTAGGGATTATTGGTACAGGTTTTATTGGGCCAACTCATATCGAAGCAATTAGAAGACTTGGATTTGTAGAAGTGGTTGCTTTGGCAGAAACAAGTCAGGAACAAGCAGAAACAAAAGCTTCTGAACTTGGTATTTCACTTGCTTATGGAGATTACCGAGAAATGCTAAGGAATGATGAAATCCAGGTTGTGCATAATTGTACGCCAAATCATGTTCACTTTGCTATAAATAAGGACATCATTTTATCGGGGAAACATCTGATATCTGAAAAGCCGCTAGCAATGAATAGTGAAGAGTCAGCTGAATTGTTGGCACTGGCTAGAACAAAAGATGTTGTTCATGGTGTCAATTTTAATTATAGACAGCATGCAAGTGTCCAAAATTTACGTGCCATGATCTCAAACGGAGATCTAGGAAAAGTCAACTTGGTACATGGAAGCTATCTACAAGATTGGCTATTATATGAAACAGATTTCAACTGGAGGCTAGCCCCAGAGGTAGGGGGGAAATCCCGCGCTATTGCAGATATCGGCTCACATTGGTGTGACACGGTTCAATATGTAACAGGGAAAAAAATTGTAGAAGTTTTTGCTGATCTTGCCACGGTTATCCCTGTAAGAAAGAAAGCAACGTCTGGCAGTAATACGTTCAGCGCAGTTAATCTTGAGGAGCAGGAATATGAGGATGTTGCCATCAATACAGAGGATTATGCATCAGTACTTGTTCGTTTTGAGGATGGCTCAAGAGGTGTTTTCACCGTTTCACAGGTAAGTGCGGGAAGAAAAAATAGACTGAGTTTTGAGATAGATGCTAGTAAGAGTTCAGTATTTTGGAATCAAGAGGAACCGGAAAAATTATGGATTGGTCACCGAGACAAACCAAACGAAATTTTGTTAGCAGATCCTAGCTTATTCTCGGCAGAAGCAAAAACTGCGATCCATCATCCCGGTGGTCACAATGAAGGCTGGCCTGATGCATTAAAAAATATGATGCTAAACTTCTATACGTTTGTTAGAGAAGAAAAAAGTCTTAAAACAGATAAGCCTAACTTTGCCACGTTTGAAGATGGTCACTTATCAATGTGTATTACTGATGCGATCTTAGACAGTCACCAACAGCAGAAATGGGTGAAGGTTAAAATTGAAGAGGAGGCCTATTCATGAAACTAGGTGTTTTTACACCACTTTATCAAAACCTCCCATTTGAAACGATGCTAGATAAAGTGAAGGAAATGGGATTAGAAACGGTTGAACTTGGGACAGGAAATTATCCTGGTAACCATCACTGTGATCCAGATGAATTACTTCAATCACCTGAAAAAGCAAAGGCGTTCATGAGAGCGATTGAAAGCAGAGGATTATCCATTAGTGGGCTTAGTTTCCATGGGAATCCTTTGCACCCTAATAAAAAGTTAGCAGATGATTCTCATGAGGTGTGGAGAAAAACAGTTCTTCTAGCTGAAAAATTAGAAATACCTGTTGTAAATGGATTTTCCGGATGTCCTGGAGATCATAATGAAGCAAAAAATCCAAACTGGGTAACATGCTCGTGGCCGCCAGAATTTACAGAGATTCTAAACTGGCAGTGGAATGAAGTGGTGATTCCTTACTGGAAGGAAGAAGCAAAGTTTGCCAGATCACGTGGTATTCAAGTTGCTTTTGAAATGCATCCTGGATTTGTCGTTTATAACCCTGAAACATTGCTAAAGTTACGAGAACATGCAGGGGATAACATCGGAGCAAATTTTGATCCAAGTCATTTAGTTTGGCAAGGAATCGATCCAATTGCAGCGATTAAAAAGCTTGGACGTGAAAATGCGATCTTCCATTTTCATGCAAAGGACACTTATTTGGATAAAGAAAACATAAAAGTAAACGGTGTTTTAGATACGAAGCACTACAGTGAGATTTTAGATAGATCATGGACATTTCGATCAGTTGGATATGGGCATGATGAGAAATTATGGAAAGACATGATTAGTACATTGCGATCAGTTGGATATGATTATGTGATCTCAATTGAACATGAAGATATGCTGGCTTCGACTGATGAAGGACTAAAAAAAGCAATCTCTCTATTAAAAGGAGCCATGTTCAAAGAAGAACTAACTGAAATGTGGTGGGCTTAATAATAGTTAACAATTCAACAATGGAGGCGAAACAACAATGTCAATGAAGGCAGTTTTTTTCCCAGGAGATAAAAAAGTAGAAATTCGAGAGGTTGACATTCCAACTCCTGGTCAGGGAGAAGTGTTAATTCAGTTAAAAGCATCCGCTATTTGCCGAAGTGATATGAGCTTATACCATGGTACGTCTGTATTTGAAGGCACAAAAACAGGTTGCACGGTTCCAGGTCACGAACCAGCAGGTGTGATTACAGGTGTAGGTCCAGGAGTGACCAAATTCCAAGAAGGAGATCGCGTAGCTGTTTACTTAGCACTAGGCTGTGGTGAATGTGCACATTGTAAGAGTGGTTACAAAATGTTCTGCAAGGAATTTAAATGTATTGGCTTTGACTCTCATGGTGGTGACGCAGATTACATGGTTGTTCCAGCTGAAAATTGCATGAGGTTACCTGATAATATGAGCTTTGTTACAGCAGCTGTATCGACGGATGCAGTGGGGACTCTCTATCATGCTCAAAAAAGAATGAACATATCTGGAAAAGATACGCTCGTTATTTTTGGAATGGGTCCTATGGGTGGGGCTGGCGTTATGATTGCAAAAGGCTTAGGAGCAACTGTTATTGCCGTTGATATGCTTGATGAACGCCTAGAATTAGCAAAAGATCTAGCTGCTGATTACACAATTAATGGAAAAGAATTTAACGTACAAGAAGAGATTAATCGCATTACAAATGGAGCAGGTGCTGATGCAGCAATCGATTGCTCTGGAAGTCCTTATGCTGAAAATGATGCGCTAGATTGTGTGAAAGCTCATGGAAGAGTTGCGTTCATCGGTGAAAGCAAAGAAACAACCATTAAACCAAGTCAGCAATTAATTCGTAAACAAATTACTGTTATGGGCTCCTGGTATTTCCCGATTCAAGAATTTGATGAAATTACAGAATTTATTGTGAGAAAAAATCTACCTGTTGAAAAACTAGTTACACATACGTTCAAACTTGAAGAAGCAGCAGATGCATTCCGTATGTTCGATGAAAGAAAAACAGAAAAAGCTGTGTTTGTTTGGTGATAACAGAGAAGATAGTTACTTACTACGATTCTCAAAAAATAGGAGTTGATGTTGTATGTTAAAGGGCATTTCTTTCAATACATGGGTTTATAGCAGTTTTCCAGCTTGGGTACCTTCTTATCCTCTAGAGGAAGTAATTAACCGTTTATCATCATTTGGATACGATGCAATTGAAATTGGCTGCGCAAGTCCTCATGCTTGGCCAGATTATTTATCACCAGAGAGAAGACAAGAAATATTTAATCTATTAAAAGAAAAGAACTTAAAAGTTTCAGCTATGCTACCAGCTCCAGGTGGTGGTCCTGGTATGAATCCAAGCTCACCAATTAAAGAGGAAAGAGAATTTACGATTCAGCATTATAAAGATGTTGTTAGATTAGCATATGATTGGGAATGTCCAACTGTTATGTGGATTGCCGGATGGGTACCATTTGGGACATCACAGCAGGATGCTTGGAATTATAGCTTAGAAGGTTTAAAAGAAGTTGCAAATTATGCAAAAGGTCTTGGCATCACGTTAGTTGTTGAACCAACTCCTGCTGATAGTAATTTAATAGAAACTGCTGATGATGCACTTCTTTTAGCCGAGGAATCAGAAATGGATAATGTGAAAGTAATGTTTGATACATTCCATGCCCTATATCGAAATGAAGTACCTAGTGATTATGTTTATCGCATGAAAGATAAACTACACCATGTTCATATTTCAGACAATGATCGCCTTCCTCCAGGACAAGGAAGATGTGACTTTGATGCGGTGTTAAAAGCTTTAAAGGACATTAATTATGATGGGTATCTTTCAATGGAAGTTGGTTTCCATTCTAGACAGTCAGAACCAGATTGGTACGCAAAAACATCAATTGAATTCTTAAAACAAAAGATATCTGAAATCTACTAAGAAAAGTGGTAGATTCTATAATGGTTAGAATCCACTGTAAGTCTAAGTTGCATTGCTCAGCCCTTTAGGAGGTGAGTATTGTTTAATATAATCATTTGAATTAGGAGGTACAAGATGAAGTTAGGTTATCAAACGAACACTTGGGGAGGCGTAGTTGGCCATCCTGCAGGTGTAACGTCAGTAAAAGATGCATACTATCTTGCGAATGGCTCAACGGAGGCAGCATTGAAAGATATTGCTGCAGCAGGTTACAAGGGTTTTGAACTTTTTGATGGTAATTTGATGCAATATAAAGGAAGAGAAGAAGAATTTAAGAGATTAATGAATGAATCTTCGCTAGATTTTATTGGAGTTTATACTGGTGGGAACTTTATCTTTCCCGACATTTTAGAAGATGAATTAGTGAAAATTGAAGAAGTTGCTGCTCTAGCATCTACTCTAGGAGCAAAACACCTTGTTGTTGGTGGTGGAGCCATTCGAGCTAAAGGTATTTTAGAGAGCGATTACAGAGATTTAGGTGAAGCATTAAATAAAGTCAGTCATATTGCTGAAAAATATGGGCTTATTGCAAGCTACCATCCACACTTAGGTACGTGTGTGCAGTCACCGGAACAATTAGAAAAATTAATGCCTCTAACTGTGATTAACTTATGCCCAGACACCGCTCATATTGAAGCAGGTGGAGGAGATCCGGTGGAGGTCATGAGAAAATACATCGATCGTATTAAATATGTTCATCTTAAAGATTATCAAAACGGGGAGTTTTTACCATTAGGGGAAGGAAATCAAGCCTTTGATGTAATGGTTAAAGTATTAGACGAAGCTCAATATAATGGGTGGATAACAGTTGAACTTGATAGCTACCAAGATCCAAAGGCTGGTGCAGAAATTAGTCGTAAATATCTTTCAAAATATGAATCTTTGACATCAAATTAAAGATTGTCCAAAACAAGGGGGACTCATTATGAAAAAGTTACTTTCTATTTTATCTATGGTTATGTTAGCAACAATGCTAGGTCTTGCAGGATGCAGTCAAGGAAGTTCTACTACCTCTGAAACAAGTGATCAAGATCAAGGTTCAGCAGAAGAAGTCGCAACAGAAGCATCTGGCCCTATCGTCATTAACCAGGAAATTCCTGATCAAGAAATCTTAAGTAAAGGGCCTGATGGAGAGTCGGCTGTGTCGGCAAAAACACTTGAGCTAACAGAAGAGGAAGTTCAAAAGATTAAAGAAGGTAACTATAAGGCAGCCATTGTCATGCACTATGCTGGAAATGACTGGGCTACAGCACAAATTGAAGGGTTGAAAGCAACATTTGCCAGAATGGGAATTGAGGTAGTAGCAGTAACAGATGCACAATTCAAAGCCGAAAAACAAGTATCTGATATCGAAACAGTTTTAGCTAAAAAACCAGACATCATTGTGGGAATTCCTGTTGACCCTGTTTCTACAGCATCAGCATTTAAGAAAGCAGCTGACGCAGGTGTGAAAGTAGTCTTTATGGATAATAAGCCAAATAATTTAGAAGCTGGTAAAGATTATGTCAGTGTTGTATCTGCTGATAACTATGGCAATGGAGTACAGGCAGCTGAAATCATGGCTGAAGAATTAGGTGGAAAAGGAAATATCGGTGTTGTTTATCATGATGCAGATTATTTTGTTACAAAACAACGTGTTGAAGCATTTGAGAAAACTATAACAGAAAAATATCCTGACATTAAGATCGTAGAGCGTGGAGGAATTGTGGCACCAAATGATGGAGAAAAAGTCGCATCAGGTATGTTAACAAAGAACCCAGATCTTGATGGAATGTTTGTCGTTTGGGATGTTCCTGCAGAAGGGGCATTAGCGGCAGCGCGTACAGCTGGAAGAAATGATCTAGTAATCACAACAATTGACTTAGGAACAACAGTTGCCATTGATATTGCATCAGATGGAATGATTAAAGGCTTAGGCGCACAACTTCCATATGATCAAGGAATCTCAGAAGCGATCTTAGCTGGATATGGCTTGCTTGGTAAAGAAGCACCTGCATATGTAGCGGTTCCGGCATTAAAAGTAACTCCGGATAATGTATTGGATTCTTGGAAACTTGTTTATTCAAAAGAAGCTCCAGATACCATTCAAGAAGCGGCAAAATAATAGAAGACTAAATAATTGGAGGGAATAAATATGAAAAAATTAAACGTAGGAATGATTGGCGGAGGATTTATGGGAAAGGCACATGCTCTTGCTTACGCGGGAATGCCAATGTTTTTTTGGCCGGCACCTGCTGTCCCACATCGTCACACGCTTGTTGACGTGACAGATGAAATTGCAAAAGAAGCAGCAGCAAAATTAGGTTTTGATAACTACTCATCTAACTGGAGAGAGGTAGTAGAAAATCCAGAGATTGATATTATTGACATTGTAACACCGAATAATTCGCACGCTGAAATTGCCATCGCTGCAGCAAAAGCTGGCAAACATGTTATCTGTGAAAAGCCTTTAGCTAGAGATGCTGCTGAAACAAAAACAATGCTAGATGCAGTAGAAGCAGCAGGTGTAAAGCATATGGTCGCGTTTAACTACAGAAGAACACCAGCTGTAGCACTTGCAAAGAAATATATTGAAGAAGGTAGAATCGGAAACATTTTAAACTTCCGTGGAACATATCTCCAAGACTGGTCTGCAGATCCTAACTCACCATTATCATGGCGCTTCCAAAAGGAAATTGCCGGATCAGGTGCACTAGGTGACATTGGTACACATGTTATTGATTTTGCCCGCTACTTAGTTGGAGAAATCACAGATGTCAATGCCGTATCAAAAACGTGGATCCCAGAAAGACCAGTTCAATCAGGCGGCGCAGACAAATTAGGAACAGTAAAAAGTGCAGGAGATGTTCCTAAAGGTAAAGTAGACGTAGATGATGAAATCACAACATTAGTCAAATTTGAAAATGGTGCAGTCGGAAGCATTGAAGCAACTCGTAATGCATGGGGCCGCAATAACTTCTTAACATTTGAAATTCACGGGGATAAGGGCTCAATCTATTTTAACTATGAGCGACGTGATGAACTTCAAGTATGCTTCTCAGACGATCCAGGAGATGCAAAAGGCTTCAGAACCGTTTACACTGGACCAGCCCATCCATACGGTGAGGGTTTATGGCCAATTCCTGCTTTAGGGATTGGATATGGTGAAACAAAGATTATTGAAGCGTATGACTTTATTAAATCAATTGTAGAAGACACAACAGTTTCTCCTAACTTTGACGATGGATATCGAATTGCGGTTATTAGTGATGCGATTCTTGAATCAGCTGAAAAAGGCCAGTGGGTGAATCTTGAAAAATTGCCTGTAAAAACAAATTAAGTTTTCACATCAAAACCGCCAGCGATAGATTTCTGGCGGTTTTTTCAAGAAACAATCTAGGTCAAACTATAGGTGAAAAAGGCATTCCATTTTTGGAATGCCTTTTTACTAGTTATTCTCATTCGTAGCAATATCTTTCACAACATCCTCTAGTGTTACGCTCCTCAATACCTTCTCCATAGCTAACTGAGCAGCTGTGAACAATGGTTCAATTGTATTCTGGATATTCCTACCTACTGGACATTTTGGATTTGGATTATCATGTACGCTAAATAACTCTTTTTCCTGTACAACATTCACTGCCTTATAAACATCAAACAGTGAAATATCAGATAATTCTTTTGCGAGTTTAGCTCCTGCAATACCTGGTTTTACCTCTATTAAACCGGCTTTTTTTAACATTCCCATAAGTTTTCTGATCACCGCTGAGTTTGTATTCACACTTGATGCTAAAAATTCAGAAGATGTTGTTCCTTCTTTATTTAATTCAATTAAAGCTAATATATGAATGCCGACAGCGAATCGGCTGCTGATGGACATGTTCAGTCACCACCCTTGTGAACAAATCTTTTTATAAGTGTAATTAATTTGATTACAAGTGTATTATACCAAATTTCAAACAAAATAATATATGAATCCTCTCCTGTTGACAAAACGATTACATGTAACTAAAATAAATACATGTAATCAAATTCGTTACAAGTGAAACTGAACTGGAGGAATATAAATGAAAATATTAGTTACAGGAGCAACTGGAAAATTAGGATCTAAGGTTGTGGAGTCGTTATTAACATCCATATCTGCGAGTGAGCTGGCTGTGAGTGTTCGAAATCCTGAGAAAGCAGAAGGACTCCGAGCTCGTGGAGTAGAGATTAGAAAAGGTGATTTTGACCATCCAGAAACATTAGATGATGCTTTTGAAGGAATTGATCGTTTATTAATTATTTCTGCAGATGGTGATAATGATACAAGAATTCGTCAACATGCTAATGCAGTGCAAGCAGCTGGACGTGCAGGAATAAAATTTATTGCATACACGAGTATCGCAAATGCAGCAGAAAGCAAAAATTTAATGGCTCCTCCTCATGTATCTACAGAAGCAGCCATCATAAAGACTGGTATCCCATATTCTTTCTTGCGTAATAATTGGTATTTGGAAAATGAAATTAGTAGCATTCAAGGTGCTATGGCAGGGGCTCCATGGGTAACTTCTGCTGGAGCTGGTAAAGTTGGCTGGGCACTACAACAAGATTATGCAGATGCAGCGGCAGCAGTTCTTTTAGGTGAAGGGAACGAAAATACAGTTTATGAACTTTCAGGCCCTCTTTTAACCCAAGAAGAATTAGTGAAGGCTATTGGTGCTGTATTAGGAAAAGAAATACCTGTACAGCAAGTTGGGGATGAAGAATATGCCGAAATAATGAAAGGTCTAGGTTTACCTGAATTTGTCATTCCGATTGTAGTAGGAATTCAAGAAAGCATTCGAAATGGTTCGCTTGAAATTGAAAGCAATGATTTTGAAAAAGTTCTCGGTCGCCCAGTTACGCCAATTAAAGAGGCACTTACACAAATTATAAAAGCAAACACTTAATCAAAATAAAATAGATAATTCCCAAAATCAATAATGAAGATAAACCGACCTTCTTACGAGAAAAGGTCGGTTTTTTATTAAAAAGTTGATGTTGGACTCTGATGAGAAATGGTACATCTATGAATGTTCCAGTTGACATTATAATACGATCTAGTCGCCTTTTTGGAAAAAGAGCCTAATATCCTTAGCTAGATCAATAAGCTAATATTGCACAAAAATTGCACAGACTTAATTTATTTCATTGATTTTGATTAACTTATTTTACAACCACAAGCCAAAAACGCTGATTTATCACTACTTATTTAACTCAGTTTTATTACACTTAACTCTATTAATTCCCCACCCAATTTTGACAGGGTAGGGGTCGGGGGTTCGAATCCCTCTCGGATCATCAGAGTGAGAAGCTTCATTTATATGGAATGGAACTTTTTTTCTAGAGTGCGAACCTATGTGCGAACCTATTTGGCTTTGTATTGATTATGTGAGCCTCTGCAGAAGAGCTCGTCAGTATATACTTTTCCACTCTAATGATAAGTGTTATTAACACGTCTAGAGGGATGAAACATCAGATTCTAAACATCTCTCTTTCTGTCACAATTATTCTACGTTGCAGAACTCTTATATTACGCAGTAGACCTATTATATTCATTAACGGTGAAATAATTAACGAAAAGGTAAGAACGGAATAATACAACGAGTTTAAATTTTATGAGGAGATAAGCGAAGTAACTGAAAGGATCAAATCCACTACGAATAAAACCTCTCACAAAATTAGTGAGAGGTTCTTTTTTAGATTTTTTGAATTTCCAGCTATCAAGTAATCAATCTTATGTTGTATGTCTTTTAGGAATGGTAAGTGTTACAGTGGTTCCCAGGTTTAATTCGCTTTGATAAGCTAAACCAAACTCTCTACCGTAAGAAAGTTGTACGCGGTGGTGGACGTTCCGTACTCCATACCCCTTGGTTTTGTTAGTTAAGATCGTTCTTAGCTTTTCAGGATCAATTCCACAACCATTATCAGTTACTGTGAATATCAAGTTATCTCCATTTTGTTTACCTGATAACGTTAAAATTCCTTTACCAGGAGTTTCTTTATGGTCAATCCCATGATTGATGGCATTCTCTACTAACGGCTGTAATAGAAGATTAATCATCGTGTAATTAAGAATTTTATTATCAACATCACAATAAACTTCAAATGAATCAGAATGCATCATTCGTTGAATTTGAATATAGGAAGTGGTATTTTCGAGTTCATCTTTGACAGAGATGATACTTTTTCCTTGATTCAACGTCGTACGGTAAAATGATGAAAGATACTGAGCCATTTGGCTAATATCCTCTTGATCAGCCATAATTGCCTTGCTATTGATAAGGGAAAGGCTGTTATAGAAAAAATGAGGGTTTATTTGGGCCTGTAATGCTTTCATTTCATACTCTTGACGAGCAATTTTACTTTTGTATACTTCATTAATCATAGTTTGTAATTTATGAACCATATCTCCAAATTTCTGAATTAAGTTTCCGATTTCATCAGATGCTGTGTTGGTAACAGTTACGATTAATTCGCCTTTTTCAATCTGCTCCATATTTTTTGATAGCATAATTAGCGGCCGGACAACCACTTTAGAAAGAAAATAGATTGAGAAAAACAAGATTAGTATGGAAGAAAGAACGACTATAAAAAATGTGAGTTCAAGTTCATAAGAAGAGGCAGAGACTGTACCGATTGGACGATAAAGATAGGCTTTCCAGTTGTAGGGCATAAGTTCAGCTTTCTTATAGATGTACTGTTCTTTTAAGGAATCTTCCATTAATCCATTAAGTAATTCACTTTCTGTTAGAGCATAAGACATATTCTTTTTTGAAAATTTGTTTATTTGGTACACAGGCATATCATTTTCATCAAGAATAATGAGTCCATAGTTGTTTTCATATAAGGTGGACATTGATTCAAACACATTTCCATAATTGATATCCATATAAACGATATTAGTTGTATTATGATGACGATCAAAAAGTTGACTAGCAACCTCGAATGTTTCCTCTTTAGCCGATACAATTAATCTTGGTGTAGTCGCTTTAGAAATACTATTAAACCAACTATATGTTTCTATATCTGATAAAGGACGAAGGCTTTCACCATGAGAATGCATTTTATTATTACTATAAATCGTAATTCGATTAATGTCCGTTTGTAAAAATTTCGAAGTGTTTAGTAGAGGATCTAGTGTATCGTGATAAAATAAAAACATTTCATAGTTATTGTCATAATGAGAGGTAACTCCTCTTTTTACATCTTCATTCCAAACAATATGATTTATCACATCAAAATAAGTATTCACTTTATAATTAACACTGGAAATGGCCTGATTAAGCGATTCATCTAACACTTCATTTTCGCGTGTAATAAATAAATGTTGAATCTGGTTATACCAAAAACTTCCTAAAGTAATGACTGGGAGTAGACTTGCTAGTAAACAGATAAATAATATTTTATTCCTGAATTTTAAATTCTTAAACCAAATGTTTAGATTAAGCATATTAAGAGTTCTCTTTCATTTTTCTTTCCAATTGACGGTATTTTTCCGGACTAGCTCCGAAGTGTTCGCGGAAACTACGTACGAAGTATGAAAGATTATGATAGCCTACCGTCTGACATATATCATTTACTTTCATATTTGTACGATGGAGGAGATCTTTTGCTAATTCCATCCTTAGATTTTTAATATATTTATTGATTCCGCAACCCGTTTCTTCGATAAATATTTCACTTAAATATCCTGGTGTTAAGTACACTTGTTCAGACAATAAATTCAAAGATAAGTCTTCTTGATAATGTTCGTGAATATATTGCTTTACAATTTGGATGACATGCTTTGGAGATTTTTTTTCTTCCTCTAATCTTTTTGTGATCTCATTTTGAACGGATATTAAGATTTCTTCTATATCAGAAAAATGATGACAGGAATAAATAGCCTCCATTGTTTTATTAATTGTTTTCTTATCATATATGTGGAGATTCTGACAAAGCATTTGTAATAATTTTGAAAATAAAAACCTCACATATATATGGGAAATATCTAGATTTGAACGGTACTTTTCGAACAAAAGATTCATATTTTTCCTAAAACTAACAATATCTGCAAACTTAATGGCATTTTGTATGGTCTGTAGAAGGTCATCATCTGTTTCAGGGGATTCTATGTTTTCTGATAATGTTTTATCTTTAGGATAAACATAGGAGTCAGAATAAAAAAACCGGTCCTCGATATCCTTTTCCAGCTTCTCAAATATTTGAGGCATCTCACTAGGTGATGAGAGTTCTGTACTAATAGAAATCAAACAGTTAATACCATATTTTCCGTGAATTTGTTTATGAATTCTTGTTTCGAGCCGCTTTGTCGTAAAGATGGTATCTTTATTTTTCTTGACTAACAGTAAAATCTGAAAGGGATTAAGATCAATAAAGTCACAAGAGAAGTTTGGAATTGCTTCCTTGATTTGTTGGTAAAAATAAAGAGTGTCTCTTTCTTTAGGAAGCCGATCGAAAAAAGGTTCATCAAACTGCATTAAAATCATGTGAGAATAATCATTTAAAAAGGCAAAATCAATGGAAGGGTATTCATTATTGAGTTTTTCCATAGGAGCCTTATTAATAAGACGATTAAGGATATGAGTTTTAAGAAGCTCAGTATTAGCTTCTATTTGTGCTTGTTTCTTCTCACTGTTTTTAATATTTTGTATAACTGAACAAAGGGTGTTTTGAAATTCATCAGGTTTTACTGGTTTTAAGATATAGTCAACCGCCCTTAATGAAAGAGCTTTTTTAACAAAGTCAAAATCATCATGACCAGTAAAAAAGATCGTTTGAATGGTAGGATACAGTTCTCTAGCTCTTGTAGCTAATTCAATTCCATCTATAAAGGGCATTTTAATATCTGTGAATAAAATATCAATAGTTTGTTTCTCTAACTGAGTAAGAGCTTCTTTTCCATTGTTTGATTCAATTATATCAAGTTGGAAATGGTATTTATTCAGAAGAAAACGAATGACGTTTCGTTCGTCTTTTTCATCATCTACTATTAAGATTCGATACATAGCTTTACCTCCAAGATAACATGCTAATTAATTATATCATTGAGTTTTTTTAAGAAACAATTAGTGAGGAATGTTCCGGAAAAAAGTACATGAAAACGGTTTATTTAATATTTTTGAAGAAAGCTAAAACATTTACACTAAAAGTGTGCCATCGACATGGCTTAAACAAAAAGGGAATTACGAGGGGGAGAACAATGAAGCGAAACTCATTATTTAAGCGAATTACCATGCTATCTATCGCAACAATTATGACATTTTCTTTAGTGGCATGTGTAGAAAAAGAGCCATCAAATGCTGCGGATTCTGTATCAGAGAATGGAGAAAAAGTCATTAAAATGGGACGTGTAACGTCAGCAAATCCAAAATTACCTGAAGGTGATACTTATGAGAATAATGCCTATACCCGTCTTGTAGAAGAAAAATTAGGTGCAAAAATCGTCAATGCATTTGAAGGTGAAGGAGAAGATTATACAAGACAGGTTGCACTTGCTATCTCTTCTGGAGAACTACCAGATATGATGCGTGTTGATTCAAGAGAAGAATTGAAAGAGTTAGTTGAGAATGACTTAATAGCAGATCTAACGGATGTTTATGATAAAAATGCAAGCGATTACATTAAAGCTATATATGATTCCTATGATGGACGAAGCTTAGAGGATGCATCATTCGATGAACGACTAATGGCGCTTCCAGCGACAATTGGGGATGAAGCTCCTAATATGATTTGGATTAGAAAAGACTGGACTGAAAAGTTAGGTTTAGAAATTGATAGTGATGGAGATCGTCTTATTACATTAGATGAACTAGAAAAAACTGCGAAGGCTTTCATAGAAAATGATCCTGGAGGGTCAGGTAATCCTATTGGAATCCCAATGGCTTACTGGTTAAATTCCGGAACCTATGGAGGTTCTGCACTTAATATGACATCAATTGCTGGAATATTTCATGCTTATCCTCGATTTTGGCTTGAAGATGAAAATGGAAATGTCACAAACGGCTCAATAACAGAAGGAACAAAGCAAGCGCTAGGTGTCTTGGCAAATTGGTATAAGAAAGGGATCCTTGATCCACAGTTCGGAACCAGAACATGGGATGACATCATGGCTCTTGTAACAAACGGACAAACAGGTATTGTCACTGGTCCTTGGCATATTCCAGACTGGGGATTATCAACAGTAAGAGAAATGGATAAGAATGCAAATTTCGAAGCTTATACATTAGAAGATGAAAATGGAAAAGTAAACGTTGCTCACACAAACCCAACTGGTTCATTTATTGTTGTCAGAAAAGACTATGAACATCCTGAATTAGCCATTGAAATTTTGAATCTTTTCTATGATGAACTAGCAAATTCGAAAGACTTAAAAACTGATTATCCAGAGGTTGCAGAATATAAAGAACTTGGTGTTGATGGTTCAACAAGACCGTTTAATATTGAAGTGTTAAAATCTGATAATTTATTATTTGACTATTCAAATATAATGGGTGCGGTTAACGGTGTAATTGAGATGGAAGAAATCGCGTCTTCTGAAGCAAGAGATGCAGCAACTAGTATTATGAAATATAACGAAAATCCTAATGAGGCTGATACGGCAGACTGGTCAAAATATCACTCTCGAGTAAAAGGGATGGGTTTGATCGATAAACTTACGAAGGAGAATAAATTCAATTGGGTAACACCAGTATACTTTGGAAACACAGAGACGTTGGAGAAAAAAGGAGCAAATCTTCTAAAATTAGAAGAAGAAGATTTCATTAAAATTGTAACAGGTGCTGAGCCTCTTGATTATTTTGATACCTTTGTATCAAATTGGAAAAGTCAAGGTGGAGATGAAATCAAAGCTGAAATTGAAGCAATACTTGCCGAAGAGGAATAATGCATAAGGAATAAGGGCTGCTTCGCAGTCCTTATTCTATAAAGGAGGGAAAATCTTTTATGAAACCGCATGCAAATACAAGTATAGAGCACATCTATCAAAAGAAAAAAGGAAGAAAATTGTCTAAACTGGAAGCTTCTTATCATCTTATGTTGTTGCCTGGGATGATCTTTCTATTCATTTTTAGTTATATCCCAATGTTTGGAATCATCATGGCATTTCAAGATTATATTCCAGCAAAAGGAATGCTAGGCTCGGAGTTTGTTGGTTTTGATCATTTTACTTATATGTTTTCATTGCCAGATATCGGACAAATTTTTACAAACACAGTTGTTATTGCACTAGGGAAAATCATCTTAGGGACATTAATGGCAATTGTTTTCTCTATTTTATTAAATGAAGTTCGTCTTAAACTGTTAAAAAAATCAATTCAAACAGTTGTCTATCTACCTCATTTTCTTTCATGGGTTGTATTGGCGGCTGTAGTGTTAAATATGTTTAATCTAGATGGAACTGTGAATCAAATACTGTCATTTTTGGGATTCGAAAAACTAAATTTTCTTGGAAGTAACAAGCTATTCCAACCATTAATTATTGGTACTGATGTTTGGAAGGAGTTTGGATTTAATTCCATTGTGTATTTAGCTGCAATAACAGCAGTTGACCCTGGACTTCATGAAGCAGCTGGAATTGATGGAGCGAATTGGTGGAAGAGGATCTGGCACATAACGCTTCCTGGGATGCTGCCCATAATCTTATTGTTGGCCATTCTAAGTCTTCCTAACATTTTGAATGCTGGGTTTGATCAAATTTACAACTTGTATTCGCCTATGGTTTATGAGACAGGAGATATTCTAGATACTTATGTATACCGAATTGGTCTTTTAGGCCGCGAGTATAGTTTCGGGACAGCAGTTGGATTATTTAAATCCATAATAGGGTTAGTTTTAATACTATCAGCAAACAATGCAGCTAAAAAATATACAGATCGTAAATTATTCTAAGGGGGAGAGGAATTGTGGTACAGGACAAAAGTTTTTTCGGGCGCTTAGGAAAGGTTGCTATATATGCAATCGTCATTTTTTTAGGACTAATCTGTCTCCTACCATTGTGGAATATTCTTGCAATTTCCTTTAGCAGTAGTGAGGCAGTTGCAGCAAATGCCGTTGGTTTAACACCTATAAATTTTACAACAAAGGCATACACGATGATTATGGAGGATGGACAATTCTGGCGCTCATTTTCTATATCTATTCAACGAGTCATTCTTTCACTTATTATTAATATGATCATAATTGTCTTAATGGCGTATCCTCTCTCTAAATCTAAAAGAAATTTTAGAGGTAGAAATATATATATGAATCTTATTATTTTTGCGATGTTGTTTAATGGGGGGATGATTCCTACTTATTTAGTAGTGAAAAATTTAGATCTCCTAAATACTATTTGGTCCTTGGTATTACCTGGAGCGGTACAGATCTTTAGTATTATTTTGGTAATGAATTTCTTCATAGGGGTACCAAAATCTTTAGAAGAAGCAGCCATAATGGACGGAGCTAATCCTTGGCAAATATTGATAAAGGTCTATATTCCTATCTCCTTACCGGCACTAGCTACGGTTGCGTTATTTAGTATTGTTGGTAATTGGAATGACTTCTTTTCAGGGTTAATTTATATGACGAAAGTAAGTAATTATCCATTGATGACTTATATTCAATCATTGTCAATTGATATTCAAGATATGTTAAAAGCAGGAGCAAGCTCAAGTCAATTGGAAAATGTAACGGAAGTTTCCAATAGGAATTTAAATGCTGCTAAAATTGTAATCTCCACTATACCATTATTATTAATCTATCCGCTGTTACAGAAGTATTTTATCACTGGTATTGTCGTGGGTTCAGTTAAAGAATAGGTTGATAATACTGGTTTGGTAAATTCTTCCAAGTATAGAAGTTGATTCAATAGATTCTATAGGTGCAGGGGACGCATTTGTAGGAGCAACGCTTTATCAGTTAGCCAAAGAAGAAAATTCTATCAGACTTTGAACATCTTAAACAAGTCATTTCATTTAGTAATAAAGTGGGTGCAATCGTTTGTACCAAGGTAGGAACAATTGTTGGCATACATGTTGAGGAAGAGTTTCATAGACTTAAAAGTGAAAAAGATAAAGGTTGAAATTGTAATGATTATTCTTTTTTGGATCTGTCGTTTTCAGGAAATATTGTTACAGTAGAAATCCTTAAATTAAAAAGACATTAGCATGTGTATTCAATATGAAACAACTATGTTAATGTCTTTTCTTTTGATATATTACTGATTATTAGAATAAAGTGGGTATGATAGTGTTATTAAAAAATATAGAGAAAGGATGCTTCAATGAAAAATCTGTTCACGATAGGAGAAATGGCGAAACTCCATAATATGACTATGAAAACACTGAGATATTATGATCAGATTGGATTACTAGAGCCGATTCAAATTGACGAAAGTAATGGGTATCGGTACTATTCAACCGAACAGTTTGAACAACTAAATACGATTCAGTATTTAAAGAAATTAGGTTTTTCTTTGAAGGAAATTAAGAGTCATCTAGACCATAGGGATATTACTGGTTTCTTAGATTTATTGGAGAAGCAAAAAAAGCTAACAGAGCGAAAAATAAGGGAACTAGAACGAGTTAACCGTAGGTTTCAAAATCGTATTAACGATATTATATTGGCTCAAGAAATAATTGATTTAGAAGTAGTGAAAATAGTAGATATAAATGAGAGAAAAATAGTGAGACTGGTGGAAAAAATTCATTCTGAACCCGAGATGGAGGTTTCATTGAGGCAATTAGAGAATTTGGCAAACATGAATTCCTCCATTTTTATTGGTGGTGTTGGACTTACAGTAGATATCAATGACCTGAAAAATCAAAGATTTGATAAATATAATTCTATTTTCATCTTAACGGAGGACGAAGATATCCAAAGCCCATTATTAACAACCTTTCAAAAAGGAACGTATGCTAGCATTTATTATAGAGGAGATCATACTAACTCATTTCAGTATTATAAAATCCTGCTAGATTATATTCAGAGAAACGACCTTCAAATAATAGGGGATGCCATCGAAAGGACCATCATTGACCATTATATTTCAAAAAACAAAGAAGATTATCTGACAGAAATACAAATTCAAGTTACCTATTGACCTTCCCCTTAGGGGAAGGTTTATTATTTGTATTGCTGTTGAAAAGGCCTTTTTATATGTTGTTTTGCATAAATCAATTTCACCGAAGGAGAAAAAATATGACAACGATAAATAATAAGATATGGTCACTTTCGTTTATTATCGTAGTGATCTTAAATGCCTTAGTTTTTATGATTTTTGAAATGCTATTACCGACTCTTCCCTTATTTGTCACGGCGTTAGGAGGAGGAGCAGGTCAGGTTGGTTTAGTAACAGGTATTTTTATGTTATCAGCTATTTTAATTCGCCCTTTTGCAGGAATACTTTCAAGGAAGTTTGATAAAAAAATCCTTTTGATTTTAGGTATTCTCATTATTGCTCTATCCACAGGTGCCTATTATCTCTCCAGTAACATATCGACATTATTACTTATTCGGTTGATCCATGGGGCTGGATTCGGTTTAGCATCAACTTACTTTGCGACACTTGCTGCTGAAATCATTCCTAAAGACCGTCGAGGTGAGGGGATTGGCTATTTTGGTGTTGGAGAAACAGTTGCCATCTCAGTTGGTCCAATGATTGGGATTATGACACTAGAATTATATGACTTTCAACGATTATTTTTTGGAGGAATGGCCGTACTTTTACTAGCTGTTATCATGGCTGTTTTTATAAAAAGAGCTCCTAAAGGAAAAGAGGCGGATAAGCAGGTAAGTGAGAAATTTAAACTATTGGAGAAACGAGTTTTGTTTCCTTCGTTTCTGATCTTTTTAATTGGAATTGCGGCAGGAGGGATCATGTCTTTCTTTTCTCTATATGCTATAGAGAGGGACTTTACTCAAGTAGGACTGTTTTTCTTATTGATCGCAGCAGCAAGTTTTATCATTCGTTTACTATCAGGAAAGGTATTTGATAGGTACGGGCCGTCAATTATTTTAATTCCAGGATCCATTTTATCGATTGTAGGGTTGATTATTCTGTATGTAGCAGAAAGTGATAGCATGTTCTTAATTGCGGCAATCATTTATGGTTTTGGCTTTGGTGCAATCTTCCCAGCCGTTCAGACGTGGTGCATGAACTTAGTGGAGGAACATGAACATGAGGATGCGATGGCTTCCTTCTTCAACTTTTTTGATTTAGGTATTGGTGGTGGCTCCTTTGTTCTTGGTCTAGTTGCCACAGTAGCATCGTATCAAGCAGTATACCTTGTCGCAACAATTGTTTATGGGATGGCTCTAGTTATCTATGTGGTTTATGTTGTTGTGAAAGGTAACCCAAATAAACATTATGGAAAAAGTGTCCACGTGGATAAACAAGCCATCTAGATAGTGAAGCAAAGGGGAAATGGATTAACAATTTATTATTTTAGTAAAGAGCACACCAAATAGGCAGCAAGATTCTTGCTAGCCTATCCAACTTTGTGTTCTTCTCTAGTTACTAGGACCTATAATAGATCGTCCAATTTTGTGTCTGAATAAATGGCAATTAGGATGACTGATTTTGTGTCTCCAATGTTTTTTACCATATGTGGAACACTTGCATTCCAGCTAAAAGAATCGCCTTTTTCTAAGATAAATGAGTCTTCTCCTTGTTCAGCAAGTACTTTTCCTTCTAGCACTAAATGGACTTCCTCTCCTTCATGTGCATGGGGTTCTGCTTCTCCAATTGCAAATCCAGGAGGCGACTCAACAATTATCATTCGTAATGGTCCTTTTGAGGTTATATGCTCAATTTTTAAATCTTTTAACGACGAGGTTCTTCTAGTATCTTTTCTAACAACACGCATGTGCTGTTTTTTTTCTAATAGTAAGTAGGGTAGCGGTACCTTCAAAAATTCCGCAATGGTATTTAGTGTGTTTATGGAGGGTGACGTATTATTGTTTTCAACATTACTTATAAAGCCTTTTGATAGCCCTGTACCTTCACACATTTGTGCAATCGTGATTTTTTTTTTATTTCTAATCGATCGAATTTTAGATCCTATATCCAACCAACTCACCTCTATATCATTTCTGTTTACGATACTTATAATAGTAGCAAAATCATTGACAGTCTACAAGCTTGTTGTTACCATATAAAAAACTAATATTCCTATTAGAAAACAACGTGATGTTTTTATTTTTTTGTAAATTAGTTTTTTAATATGAATAATTGTTTTCGATTGTATTACAACTTACTTTCTGTCTCAAAGCAGATTGTACAAAATATTTTAGAAAAGGTGATAGTTAGGGGGATAAAAATTAGTTGTTACGAAACATGAATTTGGCTTGATAAAAATTATTTCTTTAGGAGGATTTATAATGAAAAATAAACAAGATATTAGTGCACTTTTACTACGATTGGTTCTAGGAGTTATTTTTATAGGACATGGTGTTGCAAAATTTCAAGGTGGTATTGGAAATATAGCTGGATGGTTTGATAGCATTGGATTGCCTGGGTTCTTGGCTTATGCAGTGGCAATTATCGAGTTGGTTGGTGGGATTGCAATGCTACTTGGTTTGGCTACACGTATAGTGGGAGGACTTTTTGTCTTAGTGCTTTTAGGGGCAATTGTGAAGGTTCAATTAGCTGCAGGTTTTATTGGAGGCTACGCGTATGATCTTGCATTATTGGCAATGTCAGCCTATTTCTTACTAAACGGAAGTAAGCTTTATTCTTTAGATCATTATATATCAAAAGCAAGGAACAAATGATAATTTCGATAAAAGAGGAGAGGCCTATCGGGTTATAAAGATGAAGAATATGACGATCATTTCAGTAATTATCATCTTTGCTATTATAGTGGTTTTATTTATATTTCTAAAAAAGGAAGGGAGAGATGAAGAGATGAGTGTTGAAACTTACAAAGGGGTTATGGAACCTAGAATTGGTTATGTAGAGTTGCAAGTCTCTAACTTAGATCGTTCTTTAACTTTTTATGAGGAATTAATAGGGTTTCAAGTATTAGAGCAAGATAAAAAAACAGCAACACTTACAACAAATGGTCTGGTTCCGCAACTCATATTAAAAGAAGAAGAATCATTTGTTGAAAGACCGCCTGGAACAACAGGTCTATATCACTTTGCGATTGTTGTTCCTACTAGAAAGGATTTAGCTTTATCTACAAAACATTTATTAGAAAGTGGCTATCCTATACAAGGTGCCTCAGATCATCAATATAGTGAGGCTGTATACCTCGCAGACCCTGATAATAACGGAATTGAAATATATGTAGACAGAGCTTCTAGTCAGTGGATTAGAGACGAAAACGGAGGTTATGTCGGAGCGACTAACCCGTTGGATGCTGAGAATTTATTCGCTGAAATAAAAGGGAATACTTGGAATGGTCTACCAAGCAAAACAAGAATAGGTCATTTGCATTTACAAGTATCAAACATAGAAGAATCAGAGAGATTTTATGTGGAAGCACTTGGGCTTCGTATTGTTGCGAAAGATACTCATATGCTTTTTGTTTCTAAAGATGAATACCACCATCATATAGGGATGAACATTTGGGCAGGAAAAGGGTTACCTGCACCTCCAAAAAAAGCATTAGGATTAAAATTTTTCACCCTTCATTTTACTGAAGAAGAGTATAAAGATGCAAAAGAAAATCTTGATCAATTAAAGTACAATTATCTTGAGGAAAATCAGGAACTGACTGTTGAGGATCCTTCGGGTAATAAAATTAAAATATTAATGAAAAGTTAAGAGATGGATTATTGATTCTTTTGTTTGCCACGTAGTATGTATGTTGTTAGTAGTTGATGTCAGACTGTAAAAGTAGCACAATAAGTAGAATTAAATTACTAAACAAAAAGGAGGGTTCTATAAATTTTAGCCTCCTTTTTGTTTGTTATAGATAACTGACTATATACCTTGTTTAACTTATTTTAGGACCACAAGTCAAACGTGGATCAATATATACTAACACTTTATTAAACTTAACTTTATTAATTCAATCATTGCTAGAGCAGAAACATATAATGAAAAAAAGATATCCTTTTGTAACTTAGGTAAATAATCTTAATTTCCAGAAACACTAAGGAACAATATTTTACAAATAACATAGAGCCCAACCCCATATGGAACTGAAGTTCACTCTGATGATCCGAGCGGATTCGCCCTCCTCCCCTTTCAAAGCTGGTTTAATGATAGGAATTAAATGAGAGTGGATTATATTTATTTTTTTCATACAGATCAATTATAGTTTCTGCTAATAGTTGAATACCGAGATTGATTTTTTGTTCATTTACTTGTGAAATGCTTAGTCGAATTGCTTTCTTTTGGTTTTCGGCTAAGTACATTCTTGAAGCGTTGTCTACGTATATATGTTTTTCATGTAGGAGGTAAATCAATTTGTCGATATTTATATGGGAAGGCAAAAAGATTGTGAGATAAAAGCCACTTTTTGGTTTTGTAAATTGTACATAGTTAGGTAAATACAATGAACAGGCTTCTAATAATGTTTTCATTTTTTTTATGTACAATATTTTTACGCTTTCTACATGATATTGAAACATACCGTTTTTTAAATAGATTTCTAATGCCCCTTGTGAAAGTGGAGATGTATGGAAATCTGTACTAAATTTATTATGAATGAATGAAGGGATCATTTTTTCAGGGAGTACAACTGTAGCAATACGTAGTCCGGGCAAAAATACCTTCGAAAAGCTCTTAACATAAATAACTCTTCCGTTGGGTTCGTACGCAAACAAAGGGTCTGCTTTTGAATCCATGTCTAATTCTGCTAAAAAATCATCCTCTACAATGTATAAATCGTATTTTTCTGCAAGAGCAACAATTTTTTTCTTTTCCTCATTTGTGTAATGATGTCCCAGTGGGTTGTGGAATCTTGGAATGATGTAAAAGAATTTAATATCATTGGTTCGAAAAAAATTCTCAAGTCTTTCAAAATCAATCCCTTCCATTGTTAATTCAATCCCTAACGTTGTAATTTGATTTAACTGTAAGGAATCTATCATACCAAAGTATGAAGGTTGCTCAATTAATACATTCTTTTTCCCATTAGGAAACGGCATAATGGACAGAATATGAAGGGCTTGTTGTGATCCAGAAGTAATGACAAGTCGATCATGTTTCGTGAACACCTGTAAATGTTGTAAATATTTCACAAGCTCTAGCCGTAAAGAAAGAAGTCCCTGTTGATCACTATAAGTAAATAATTGTTCTTTATAATGGTCAATCGCCTGATTGATACAATGCTGAAAGTCTTTATACGGCATGGTTCGTTTATCTGGACCAGCAGATAAAAAATCAATTTCAATTTCATGGTTAGTAGTTGTTTGATAATTGTCCACTACGTAATAGCCACTTTTCGGTTTAGCATAGACAATATGCTGTTTTTCCAATTCAAGTAATGCCTTAACAACGGTATTTTTACTACATTGAAATTGTTCAGCTAGCAGTCGAATCGATGGTAGTTTATCTCCTGTCTTTAACTTCTCATCCTTGATTTGTTGTTTCACCCATTCTAAAATGCCAATATATTTTGTTGTCACAACTATTCTCCTTCGCTATCTGTACCATGACAGATGGGGAATTCTCTTGTTTTAAAAAAAGTTGATATTCATTACAATCATGCTTAATAGCGTAATCCTTTTAACTATGATTATCGGATATTTTTTTATGCTTGAGAAGGGGGAAATTAAGTGGAAACTAAAATGAAAAGAGGCATGTTATTGGGCTTTATTGGCGTAGTTTGTTTTAGTCTTACATTACCAGCTACAAGCATTGCCCTACCTTATTTTGGTGAGGTGATTGTTGGATTAGGTAGAACAGTTATTGCAGCTATTATTGTAGGGACTATCTTTATTATAAAAAAGCAATTGTTACCTAATAAAAGACAGTTCAAAAGTTTGCTTATTGTTACTGTTGGAGCCGTACTTGCCTTTCCATTATTAACTACATTTGCAATGAAATCACTCCCTGTATCACATGGTGCAATTGAATTGGCTTTATTACCGCTTGCGACAGCTGGCTTTGCGATGTGGCGTGGGGGTGAGCGACCTTCAAAACGCTATTGGATCGCCAGTACAATTGGTGCGATAACTGTCACTATATATGCTCTCTATTTAGGATTAGGGCAATTGCAAACAGGGGATATTGCATTAATTCTGGCTGTATTTTTACTTGGATTAAGTTATGCAGAGGGTGGAAAATTATCAAAAGAGCTTGGTAGTTGGCAAGTGATTGCTTGGGCTATAGTAATTGGTGCCCCGTTTTTTATTATTCCTGTCAGCTTCAGTATTTCAGTTAATATGTTAGAAGCGCCAATCGAAGCTTGGATCAGTTTGTTTTATTTAGGTGTTGTAAGCCAGTTTTTAGCATATGTTGCATGGTATGGTGGGATGTCTTTAGGAGGCATTTCAAGAGTAGGGCAGATTCAATACTTACAACCCTTTTTAATGATAGGATTTTCTGTATTATTCTTAGGAGAATCGATAACTTGGCTAACGATTGGTTTAGCTATTATAGTTGTGATATGCGTAATAATCGGGAAAAACGCACCAGTGATAAAGAAGGAGTTCCATCTTGAAAATAATGCTTCTTCATCATAGAAGTAAGAGAAAAGGATACCCAATTTTATCCGTTTGAAGGAAACTGTACATTAAAAATAATCTTGAAGATCAATTATCAATTTAATCGAAGATAAAAGAAATATCTTTCGACAATCATAGAGTTGGTTTTTGTTCAAGGATGCTTTTAAAGCTATTTCTATATAAATAAAGCAAATAACAATGAAGGATGACAAGTATAATTGCTAGTGGAAGCAAGGAATGGTCCAAAAACAAGTGAAGCAAAAGGATGTTGACGATAATTGGGGTTAATATTGCCAAAGTTAGAGGAACAAATCGATTCATCAAAAGTAAGATACCACATAAAACTTCTAATGATTTTTCCACAATTAATAGATATTTAAATTCGAATAGTGCCATTGCTTCGGTGCTGGTTGCTATAAACGGTTCAATGCCAAAGATAACAAAATAACCATTTAGACCTGCACCAAAGAATATGACTCCTAACAAAAGTCTAGTTATATGCATAAATATTTTAGTCAATTTCAACACCTCCAATTTAACTTTATTCAAAATAATTTTTAATATCACTATTCAATTGTGTAATTCATAATTTGAATTATTTAATGAATTTCGCTCAAATCTGTAACATAGGAGGAAGAAAGGAAGACAAACATTTCTAATGTGTAGTTAACTTCGCTTTAAATAGTGAAGAAGTGATCTTCAGCAACAAATGCGGAAATATGTAATGTACCCTGTAGAGTTAACACGTAAAAAACTACTCTACAGGGTCAATTTGTATAGAATGAAGAAATGGGGAATGAATGGTTTTTTTGACATCTGTATTCCTTTAATGCAAATCAATCAACAAAAAACACTTATCATCACTTTGATGATAAGCCAATTCAGTGTTATTCATTGATTGGATGATCATCTCTTTAAGATCATGCATTGGCTTTGTTTTATTATCTTGTAGCAAGGGCTTTAAATGATTAAAGCCAAAAGGATCTGTCACTCCATCGGTATATAGAAGAAGCCTACTCCCTCTTAGATAAGGAATTGTTGTTGTTTTAAATTGTACCCCTTCAAATGTTCCGATTGGAGGTGAAGAAGAATTAAGCTCCTGTATTCCCTTAGAACTCTGTAAGAAGGCAGGTGGGTGTCCAGCATTAATAAAGTCAATCTTCTTTTCCTTTGTATCTATTAGTAAATAAATAACTGTGCAGTAATGCCAAGCCTCTTCATTATTTTGAAAAAGACTATGCAGATGGTGATCCAATTCTTTAATGACGATCTCAGGATTCCCTTCTCTTGAAATTAATCGTTGAAATAATGATTGAACAGACATGGTAATTAATGATGAAGAAATACCGTGGCCCATTACATCCAGTATGATGATCCCATAACGATGCTTGTCAATTTGATAAATCCCATAGATATCCCCTGAAAGTTCATGAGATGCTTTATAGAATGCTTCGATATGTATATATTCATTACTGATAGAATCCGTTAGTGTTGTCTCTTGTATTTTTCTGGCAAGCTCTAATTCCTTTTTTGTTTCTATGTTGTACTTTTGGTTTAGCTCATTTACTTTGAGTAATTCTGCTTGCTTTTCTTCCAAGGATCTCAAAGCAATCTCTAAATCGGAAACAGCCTTGTTTTTTGCCATTAAGGCTGCTTCAGCCTCTTTCTTTGCTACAAGCAGAGCATTTTCGAGTTCCTCGCGTTTCCGGATTGGAATTAGGACACATTCAATAACAGTTTCGTTTTGCCTTACCTTGGCCTGTGCATTTAAAAGAACAGGTATTTCTTTTTTATTCTTTGATTCTAACGAAAGATACATCTCATCTACTTTCTTATTTACTTTAATAAGTGGAACAAAATAAAGTTGATAAAAAAGTTGAGCAGATTTGGTGAAAATTTTATTAATATGTTGACCAATTAGTTGCGGTAAGCTGTAATTTAGTTCTTCTAGTAATGTTTGGTTACTAGATATAATAATTCCATCTTCAGATAACGTTAGAAATCCACCTGGAGCATGGTTCAACTGTTCATCCATTAAGTTTGATCTCCTTGAATTTATTGTTTAACAGTTGCTCTTAGGTATTCTTGAATAACTTCAATTGTTTCCTCAGGGTGACTCATATGCGGACAATGTCCTGTTGCTTTTAGCTTTTTATATTGACTATAAGGCAAATGAACTTTAAGGTATTCTCCTACTTCTGTAGGAGCAATAATATCGTTAGAGCATTGCATAATGAGAGAAGGAACAGTTACTTTTGATAAATCCCCACGATTATCTGCAAAAAAAGCTGCTTCAGCAAATTGACGAGCAATGAGGGGATCGGTAGAGCAAAATCGATCTTCAAGTTCCTTTGTTATAGAGGGCTGATCTTGGCTATTCATAACAAGTGATGCAAACATATTTGCCCAACCGATATAATTCTTTTCCATCATATCAATTAACCCTAAAAGATCCTCTTTTTGAAAGCCTCCATAGTAAGAAGGAGGATCGTCCAGATAATATGGGGAGGGTCCAATCATAATTAAATGAGAAAAATAATTTGAATGGGCAATTGACGCTAGCATTCCGATCATACTGCTAACTGAATGTCCAATAAATATTGCCTTTTTTAAGTCTAATGCAGCACAAACCTCCAATAAATCCTGAACATACCCTGATAATGTACCATATCTTTTATAATCGTATGATTGAATATCAGATTTTCCTAGACCGACATAATCAAAAAGAATAACACGATACTCCTGTTTAAATGCATTAGCAACTGAATTCCAAACCGTTTGATCACAATTAAAACCAGGTGCAAATATGATTGTCCTTTTTCCGCATCCTTCGATTTGAACATTGTTTCGCAACAAGATATCTTGCTTCATCTATCTTCCTCCCTAATAAATTCATACTTTATAGCTTACCATGTAATTTTTAAATATAGGACTATTTTGTGGATATAATTGGATTATTACTTTCTATTTCAACTGTACTGTCTTTGATTTTAAGTAAAGATTGCCAAGGGTCTTGTAATGGAAGATTTTAAATAAACAAGCAGAAGTGTTGAATAAGAACGGTGAATACTTATATGAAATAAAATATGATGAAATTAACTTCTTTTGAATGTTTAGTTCATTCGTTAAGAATATTGTAAGAATGATAATTTGAACGTGAAGGCTTTATAGTTGTCATTGATACATCAATAATTACCCATCTTTAAATATAATTGTTTTAGGTAAAAAGCTAACCAAAATCATATCCACTATAAAAATACCAATTATTTGGAAATTAGATGGCATTTATTATTACAAAGAGGGAATGCTATTACTATACAAAAATTTAAAGGTAGGTTCGAAATGGAAATTGCTATCATGGGCGCCGGCCTCTCCGGTTTAGCGTGTGCCATTACTCTTGAAAGAAATGGTATAACTCCAACGATCTTTGAAAAACGAAGTAAAGTAGGGGATCGTTTTGTTAACGGAGAGGTACTGCTGTCAATTTTCACAAGACCAGTTCATGATTGTATTGCATCATTATCAGAAGAGTATGGAATTTATCTTAAACCTACTTCAAATATTCAGAAAATGGAGCTTTATTCAAAATATGAAAAGGCGATCATAGAGGGACATTTAGGTTTCACAAATATTCGTGGCAGGGAACAGGATTCATTTGAATCTCAGCTAGAACAACAAACCAAATCAGCCATTTATTTTAATTCCGAGGAAACATATGAACAATTACTTAGTAAATATTCACATGTAGTTATAGCAACTGGAGACGGAGCTTATGCAAAGAAGACACGAAATTTCAGAGAAGATTTAACTGTATCTATAAAAGGCGCCACAATTGAAGGTAGTTTTGACCGCTATACTGTCATGGCTTGGATTGATTACGACCTAGCTCCTTATGGGTACTGCTTTCTTATTCCATTTTCAGAGAATGAAGCATCTATCTCTATTGCGATCCCAGATTTGCCCGTAAATGCGAATGTAAACATCAATAATCTTTGGGATTTTTTTTACGAAAAAGTACGTTCTAAGTTTAAACAGGCATTACCTATAACCGATCAGTTTCAAGTTACTCGATATCCAATAGGGATTTGCAGGTCAGGGCGGGTAGGAAATACTTTTTACATTGGAAATTGCTACGGAACCATGATGCCTTTTATGGGCTTTGGACAGTATGCATCTATATTAAGTGGAATTTATGCCGCCTATGATTTGTGCGGTTTCGGAAAATATGAGGAGTTAATGAAACCATTTCGAAAGAGCTATGAAGATTCTCTAGTTTTAAGAAGAGCAATGGAACAATTATCGAATAATGGATTGGATCGAATCATTCACTCACTAGGAGGTTACTGGGGAGAAAAGTTGTTCCACACGAAAACGATTAACCCGCTTAAAGTCGCAAGCTATTTACTTCGACCCTATATAAAAATAAAAAAAGGAGGGATCTCATAATGAGAAGCCCAAAGTCAATTTCCCTAACATCTTCTGAACTTGGCTATCTATGGACCGGCTATTCTATCAATGAAATGTCAAAGTGGTATCTAACATTATTTCGTGAGCAATCACAGGATGAAAAAATTAAGGATTTATATACATATGCGTTAAAGAATACAAATGAAATTCTTATTGAACGGGAAAAATTACTTAGTAAGGAGGGATATCCAATCCCAATTGGCTTTTCGGAATCGGATATTCATGTAAGCTCTCCCATTTTGTTTTCAGATCGATTTTTGTTGTACTATCTGCATATTGGGTCCCGTCTAGGTCTTGAATTCCACTCTAGATCGTTAGCTTCAGCCACGAGAGTAGATATACGCAAATATCATACTAATTGTTTAAATTCTACTACCCAATTAAATGAGAGAGTGATGGATATTCTACTAGATAAAGGGTTCTATTGGAGAACACCGACATTACCCGCACCGACATATCCGGAGTATATTCAAAAAAATGATTATTTAAATGGATGGCATGGAGATAATCGTCCAATTAATAGTATGGAGCTTGCTAACCTCTATCTAAACATGGATCTTCTAATGATTATAGAAGCACTGTGTATAGGTTTTGCCCAAACTTCTGACTCTGATGAAATAGCTGAATTACTTCTAAGAGGGGTTAAGATAGCAAAAAAACAATATCATGCATTGGCTGAATTGTTAGAGAAAGACGAATTACCAATTCCGCCAGGTTTTTCAGCAGAAATAACCAATTCAAAGAAAAGAGTATTATCCGACCGAATCATGGTGACGCATTTTGCTGGTTTACTTGGTTCATTATTGTCCCAATATGGCTTTTCTCTAGGTGCTGTAATGAAACATGATTTAGTTGCAACCTATTCAACTCTAATTGTTAAAGCTGGCGCTGTTTCGGAGAAGGTTACTCGACTCCTTATTGAAAAAGAATGGTTGGAAAAGGTGCCAGGAGCAATAGGCCATAATAATTGATAGTCGAAGATAAATAGGCTAGGAATCTTGTTAAAGTTAAACTTAAATTAAAAAGATAAAGCACATCCGAAAAATTCAGATATGCTTAACTGATGTATATTGGAGTCGCCTTTGTCACACTGTTTTCTTAACTATTTTTAGGTCTCTTTCTTTAGACAAGTTACTTTTCTTAGCCTTTCTAGGTGTAAAGAATGAGATGATTAAGGCGATAAAAGACAGAACTAACATAAATACATAGGCATCACTCGATCCATATATAGATGCTAATTTAGACGCTTGTGTAGCTGTAATATTTGCATTTTCCGTATATAAAACAGTTGCATGTGAAGTTGATTGAATTGTATATATTGTAACGACAACGGCTGTACCAACGGCACCTGCTAATTGACGGACTGTATTATTTAATGCTGAACCGTGTGAACCTAATTCGCGAGGAAGAGCGTTCAACCCAGCTGTATTTAGTGGCATAGTAATGAAACTCAATCCAATTCTTAGAATACAAGTGCGAATCATTAAATACATGTAGGTAGTAGATTCTTTTAATTCGGTCACTCCCCACATGGAGATAATGATAAAGATTAAACCTGTAATAAAGAGTGGCTTGGCACCGTATTTATCAAACATTTTCCCTGTAACAGGGGATAAGAAGGCATTTATTACAGCTCCTGGAAGTAAAAGTAGCCCAGCTTCAAAGGCGGTAAAGCCCCGGCCATCTTGCAAATAAATCGGTAAAAGTATTAAATCTGCGTACATAATCAATGTAACTAGTACATTGATTATCGAAGTGAGAGTAAATATTTTATATTTAAATACAGATAAATTTAATAAAGGGTCATTGGATTTTAACTGACGCAAACAAAATATCGTCGTAAAGATCATCCCAACAATAATTGTTGATAGAACAATAGGACTATCCCATCCCTTACTACCAGCACTACTAAATCCAAAGAGAATACAACCAAAACCAATAGTAGATAGAATCACACTTGTAGTGTCCAATTTTGCTTTTATTGTTTCTGAAACATTCATTAAATATTTATAGGCTAGTGCAATGACGATTAAAACAAATGGGATTAATCCGATAAACAGCCATCTCCATGAAACATATTCAACGATAAACCCAGATAAAGTTGGAGCAATAGCTGGTGCGAAAATCATCGCAAACCCAATTATCCCCATAACACTTCCGCGTTTTTCACTTGGATATAAATATAAAATAACTGTCATTAATAAAGGGACAATAATACCTGCACCAATAGCTTGAATTAATCTTCCAGTTAAAAGTATGCTAAAATCCAAAGCACTTGCACATAGCACTGATCCTATGAATAAAAAGAACATTGAGCTAATAAAAAGCTGTCTTGTTGAAAATCTTTTCATTAAAAAGGCTGTAATAGGAACTAACACACCGTTAACTAACATAAAACCTGTTGATAACCACTGTACAGTTGCAGGTGTTACCTTGAATATGTCCATTAAACTACTCATTGCTACATTTAATAATGTCTGATTTAGCGTAGATAAAAAACAACCAGCAATAAGTACAGTTAATAAGATTTTTTTATTCCTCTCCGATATTTCCTTCTGCATTCAGAAACTCCTTTCACTTTAAAGGTTGAGTTATCGACATTGTGTCGATAAAATTGATAGTAACAAAATATACTAACCTTTACCATGAACAGTTTTTTTAAAAGTGTTCACTAATAGACAAGGGGAAAGCATGTGTCGATAAAGGAATAAAAAATCTACAAAGGAGTTTTGGGATGTCTACTACAAAAAAAGAAGATCCTCGTACAACTCGTACAAAGGAAATGTTGAAAAAAGCTGTTCTATCTCTATTAAAGGAAGAAGGATCTATTTCAAGTATTAATGTACAAAAGGTTGCAGCAAAAGCTGGTTTGAATCGGACAACTTTTTACTTGCATTACCAAGATATACAGGATTTATTGATTACAATTACTGATGAGATAGTAAATGAGCTTTCCGATAAAATTGTTGCTTTAATTCATGCAGAGGACTTAACGGAAAAACAACAGCTTACACAATTACTCGATTATTTATATGTACATAGAAATGATCTACTTAATTTGTTCAATATGAATAAGTTTGAAGAGCAATTGTTTTCACTACTAAAAAAATTAGTGGAAACAAGGAGGAAGAGGACAATGAAGGATCTGCCAGAGGATTATGTTTCTGTTGATATTAAGACAGCCTCATTGGTAGGGATTATTATGTGGTGGATAAGAAAGGGTCTTCATCATAGTTCAGACTATATAGCAGATCAAATCTATTTGATGTATAGGGTACAATAATTTTAACGACTAATATCATGAGTATTGATAAACGATTATCATTAGACGTGTGAAATAGCTCTTTTGCAAAAAAGCGCATTTGCTTCGAAAGGGTTTGTTTATCTAATTCTACCAAATTAGAACAAGGAGAGAAGAATAATGGAGATAACACCAGTAGTATTAGAAGGAGATAGAGTAAAGATACAACCTATGGAAGATGATCACGTACAGGAATTATTTGATGCGGGAAATCATCCAGATATATGGGCATACATGCCAATGAAGGTTCAATCGATTGAAGATATGAAGTGCCTTGTGAATGGAGCACTTCTAGCAAGAGAGCAAGGAAGCGAATTTCCTTTTGTTATCTACGATAAGGAATCGGGGAAAATAGTGGGAAGCACTCGTTTTCTTAATATATCCATCGCAAACCGTAACTTGGAAATTGGTTGGACATGGCTGTCTCCAACTGTTTGGAGAACTAGAGTAAATACAGAATGTAAGTATCTTCTTTTGAAACACTGCTTTGAGACACATGAGACGATTCGTGTTCAGTTAAAAACAGATAGTCGTAATGTGCGGTCTCAGCAGGCAATGGAACGGCTGGGTGCGGTAAAAGAAGGAGTGCTTCGGAATCATGTAGTTATGCCTGACGGTTATCTAAGAGACTCTGTTTTTTACAGTATTATCGATCAAGAATGGGTGCTAGTGAAGGAGAAATTGGAGAGTATGCTACGGTAGTTCAGTATTTTGGAAGTGTTCCTTATTAAACTAAATATGCTAGAGTTGAAGATTCAGGGTTGCTGCGGCAGCCCTTTTGTTATGCCTCTAACGGGAGTGTACTGAACAAGAAGTTCTTTTTAGACTCTAAAGAATATACATATAACATTAAGTGTAAATGGGGGATGGAATGAACTCGCAAGGGAGAGTATGTTTAAGTGTTGGCTGGATCACTTTGTTTCTCATGGGTACTGATTTATTTGTAGTATCTCCGTTACTACCGTTCATTTCGGAAGCATATCATGTTAGTTCAGCGATGACAGGATGGATGATAACTGTTTTTGCTGTAACATATGCTATTGTAGCACCTTTTTTTGGTTGGGCTTCAGATAAAAATGGAAGAGGAATTTTTATTACGTTTGGGTTATTGTTATTTTCCTTCTCTAATATCTTAACCGCTTTTTCACCTTCTTTCACCTGGTTAATCATTAGTCGCATTTTAGCTGGTTTGTCGGTTGCTGCAATTACTCCTCTAATTTACGCCATTATCGGGGATCTTGCACCATCAAGTCGGAGGGGAACTTGGCTTTCAATTGTTGTTTCAGGACATCTAACAGCTCTTTGGGCAGGAGCACCAGTCGGTACGTTACTAGAGCATTTTCTTGGTTGGCGTTCAGTATTTGTTGTAATGGCTATTATAGGGACTATTTTAGCGGTAGTAAATTTCAAAACATGGAAATATGTCCCTAAAAGTGATGTGACAAGAAATTTACTAGAAGGAAATCTACTAAGAATACTTGGTTCGGTAAGTGTAACCACCATTTGGGCGATTTCAATGTATGCTCTATATGTTTACTTAGGAGCAGCTCTTTATTCTGAAAATGGATTCTCATCATCAGAAATCGCATTAGCTGTTACTTTTTATGGGATTGGTGCTGTTTTAGGAAGTCTTATAAGTGGAAAGTTTACAGATAGGTTTGGTGCAGGGAAGATTTCGAGAGCTACACTAATTATTTTAACTGTACTATTCGTTTGTTTAGGAATATTCTTCTCATATGGCTATTGGATTTATTTCTTTTTGTTCCTATGGGCTTTAGTTGGGTATGCAGGATTTACATCATACCAAGCACGATTAGCAGTCGAATATCCAAAGGAACGAGGTATCGTTATGGCGTGGAATAATACAGCTCTGTATATTGGTATCACCATTGGTTCAATGATTGGTGGTTATGTCATATCTAATTGGGGTTATCTATTCCTTCCATATATTTGTAGCGTTGCAGCCATTATTAGTTTTGTTCTTAGTAACCAAAATGTCCAAGAAACAAAAAAAGAATCAGCTTTACAGGCTGATTGATGACCTCAAGATGAAGCTTTTAGAAAAATGCGTTTTAAACATAAAATGAGGTATGTTTACAACCATACCTCATTGGCAACACATCATCTTATTAATTTAACACAGTTTTAAGCGTTTCAATGTTTTTCTCCATAATACTGAAATAATCTTCATTATTTTTTATGTCTTCTTCTGTTACGGATTCAAGATTATGAAGGGTAAGTGACTTAGCGCCGATTTCATCTTGGATGACTTTCGCTACGTTAGATTGTACATTTTGTTCAAATAAAACGTATTTTAAATGATGCTCTTCGGATTCTGTAATAATTTCTGTAAGTTGTTGTTGACTAGGCTCCTGAGAAGGAGAAAGACCTGCTATTGCAATTTGTTCAAGGCCATATCGATCCTGCCAATATCCGTAAGCAGCATGTGAGACTAGAATGTATTTTGTTTTTGAATTTTCAAGAGTTTCATGAAATGTTTGATCTAGAGCAGTTAAATCGGCTTTTAGATTTGTGAAATTATCCTCAAATATTTCCTTTGATTCTGGCTTTAGTTCTATTAGTGCATTTTTAATGTTTTCTGCTAGTTTAATAGAGAGTATTGGATCAAGCCAAACATGTGGATCTTGATCTCCGTGAAGATGATGTTCATCCTCATGAGCGGCATTATCTTCATGTGAGTGTTTTTCCGCATGAGCAGCATTACCTTCATGTGAGTGTTCTTCCGCATGAGCAGCATTATCTTCATCTGAGTGTTCTTCCGCATGAGCAGTATCATCTTCATGTGAGTGTTCTTCCGCATGAGCAGCATTATCTTCATGTGAATGTTCTTCCGCATGAGTAGCATTATCTTTATGTGAGTGTTCTTCAGGTGTTTTAAGTAGTTCAATACCTTCGGCGGCTTTCAATATGTGAACGTCTTCTTTCTGTAACGTCTCTTCAGCTTGTTCAGCAAAACCTTCTACACCAGCACCAGTATAGATAAATAAATCTGAATCAGCGATATTTTTCATTGTTTTAACAGTTGGCTCATATATATGAGCATCAACATTTGGAGGGTAAACACTAGTGACTGTAATCTCATCTCCACCAATTTTTTTCGTGAAATCCTCTAATGGGAAAATGGTTGTGTATACCTCTAGCTTACTATTAGTATCATTTTTGCTTTCTGTAGCGTTTGTAGTTTGATCTTCTTGATTCCCACATCCTGTTAATAGAAGACCTATTGTTAGCATCGAGGTTAGTAAATAAGATTTTGTATTCATGGTTAAACTCCTAACATTTTGTTTTTAAAATTATCCGACTTAAATAGTAATGATTACGATTTGTATTCTACACTCAAAATTTGGTTATGTAAATAATATTTTCTCACTGTTATAAAAAGTAGAACCTTGAGTGTGTAGTGAATATAAGTATGACATTGTCGCTGGAGATGAAACTTTACATCTAAGGCACATTTGACTTTAGGGAAGCAAGGTATTATAATTTGAATAAATCGTAACCATTTCGATTTGAATAAATGATGAGGTGATTAAAATGAAACCCAATATACATCCTGACTATCAAAAAGTGGTATTTATGGATACGAACAGTGGATTTAAATTTTTAACAGGTTCTACAAAACGCTCAAATGAAACAATTGACTGGGAGGACGGAAATACATATCCACTAATAAAGGTAGAGATTAGTTCTGACACTCATCCATTTTATACAGGGGTACAAAAATTCACTGATAAAGGTGGAAGAGTGGACCGCTTCTTACAAAAATACAATATGAAAAAGAATAGCTAATTGGGAAATATTGATGACTGATAAAATGATGGAGCTATTTGCTAAAAGTATTATTGCTTCTCTTCCAAGCGAGAAAAGAAAGCTATATCAATTCATTGAAGGTGTAGAGGATAGCTTGGCACAGCAATCGAAATCAAAGGAACAGTTTTTAACTCTTCTTAAAGAGCATTCCCCGCACCATCAAGCAGCCAAACGTTTTCATCTAACAATTGATGAAACACTAAAGCTCATGCATCAAATTGAGGATGAAATAAACTCTAAACTAGAAGAGAAAATAAGTAGCTACAAGTGGATTGATTATACTAGACATTTCAACAAAAATAATGAAAGAGACAAAAGGTATTATCTCTTTCTGTCATAAAAAGAAGCTGATTCCTATGTGAATCAGCTTCTTTTAATTTCAAATGAAAAAACTAATTTACCCTAATAGGAATAATTTCGATTTATGCTTGGTATATATGTAGAGTGTTAGATAGGAGGGAAAGTGATGGGGAAAATACCAGTGTATATATTAAGCGGATTTTTAGGAAGTGGAAAAACAACTTTGTTAAAGCAATTACTACATACATGCAGTGAAAAGAATATAAACCCAGCCGTTTTAATGAATGAAATTGGAAAAACAGATACAGATGGAGAGAGTATATCAACAATGTTAAAAAATAGTCATCTAGAAAAATTACTAGATGGTTGTATGTGCTGTAATAAAAAAAATGAAGTAACTGATTATCTAAAAACACTTCTTAGTCGTAAACCGGATGTGCTCTTTATTGAGTTAACAGGAGTGGCAGATCCAGAAGAGGTTGTGGACTCTTTAACAGAGCCTGATCTTCTTCATCTTCTTTACTTAGAAAAAGTCATAACTATCGTGGATGCGGAAAATGTTCTTGCTTATAATAAGTGTTTGAGTCAGACCGTGACCTTGTTAGAACAACAAGAAAACAAATAAATGTGGCTGATACTCTTATTATCAATAAGATGGATTTAGTATCGGAAGCTAAGAAGAAAAAGGTAGAAAAGCTTGTGAGAAAAGAAAATACAACATCACCTATAATCTACACAACTTTTAGTAGAGTAGATATAAATGATCTATTTTTCAGTCACAGTTCGGGAATAAAGAGGCAGAAAAGAACAAGAAAAGAGGATATGAATGAAATGGATACAAGACCATCCTTTTCCAGGATCAAAAGCATCTCACTTCCACTTACTACACAAACAACAACAAAACAAATTGAGAAGTTTTTAAAAAGATGGAAAAATCATTTGCTCAGAGCAAAGGGATACCTTTCTGTTAAAGAAGGCACATATTTAATGCAATGTGTTATGAATCGAGTAAATTGGGAGCCTACAGCATTTAATGGTGAAAGTTATCTAGTCATGATTGGAGTCAATCTTGATGCGAAAGAAATAAAACAAGATTGGGAAAAAACATTTAAAGAACCAATATATGCTGAAAAATAAAGAGTCTCTCAGCTAGCTTTACAAGACAAAAGGGGCTAACATAAACGGTTGGCCTTTTTTTAAGTAAGTAGTAAAACGGAGCGAATATGAATTTAGGGAGGTATTATTTGTGGAGATAAGTAGCAGAGGACTTATAAAATGAGGACAAGAGCCAATAGTGAATTAATAGGCTTTGCTTTTCTTGGATCTTGCTTTTTGCTCTTTTATTTTCAAAAGAGGATAAAGCTAAGTGAATCTTTTTTTTCAGACTCTTTATTAACCTTCAATGTAGTTTTTATTAGTATTTTACTAGAAGCGTTACCGTTTGTTTTACTGGGTGTAATGATCTCAGGAATTATTCAAGTTTTTGTATCAGAAGAACAAATTAGGAGATTCATTCCTCGTAACAAGTTTCTAGCAATAATCATGAGTTGTCTTGTAGGTGCATTATTTCCCGCATGTGAATGTGGAATCGTTCCAATTGTTCGCAGGTTGGTTGGAAAAGGAATGCCTCTTTTTGCAGGTGTTGGTTTTTTGCTCACAGGACCACTAATTAATCCAATTGTTATTTTCTCTACCTATATGGCTTTTGGTGAGGATCCCAAAATGGCACTATTACGAATGGTTTTAGGATTACTTACAGCACTGATGATAACTGCTATGATCTGTGTGCTATTTAAGCAAAATCAATTGAAAATAACGAAGAATTCTTTTCATCTTGAAGCCCAAGAACAGGTGAAGCAACCATTACCAATACGATTACGATCTATGGTCGAACATGCTATTGATGAATTTTTTAATATGGGGAAGTTTTTAATTATTGGAGCAGTTCTAGCAGCTTTTGTTCAGACGTTTATCTCAACAAAGTCAATTGTAGACCTAGGAGATGGTTTAGTAGGATCAACTCTCGTCATGATGGGACTTGCTTATCTATTATCTCTATGTTCAGAAGCGGATGCATTTATTGCAGCATCTTTTGATCACCTTCTTCCGAAAACCTCTTTACTTGGCTTTTTAATTTATGGACCAATGCTAGATTTAAAGAATACGATCATGTTAATGTCTGTTTTCAAATTCCGTTTTGTCATAACACTAACAATCCTTATAACGACTACTGTGCTTGCTGTTTTATTACTAGCAAACCCATTTATATAAAGGAGAGGCTACTTCATGACCCTACAAAAGAGACAAGCAATAAAAGCAATTATTCTACTGCTGTTTGCCAGTTTTATTTTCATTTTGCATCAATCGGGGGATATGAAACATTTTATCCACCCTAATTATCTTCATTTTAGTCAGTTCGCTTCCGTTATTTTTTTGATTCTTTTTTTCTTTCAAGTTCCCCGTATTTTTAGGCCACTTGAAGCTGAGTATGATCATAGTCTTTGCGGCCCTTGGGGATGTCAACACGAAGAAGAGGGGTCTTCACTTAAAATGATATTGTCTATTGGAATTATTTCAATTCCACTTTTAACAGGGTTTATGATGCCTTATAGAACCTTTGGGGCTGAAGAAGCATTGAAGCGGGGCATTCAATATTCCGGTCTTGATCATCAGTTGTCGAGTGGAATTGAACTTGCAAATGGTCACATAAAAAGTCTTATGACTCAGCCTCTTATTCGTTTGGATCATACCGGTTTTACTGAATATATAGGGATGATATCAGAATACCCTGAAGTTTTTGAGGGAAAGGAAATAGAGATAGAAGGGTTTATAGCAGAAGATCAATTCATGTCCAAGAGAGAAAAAGTAATTGCTAGATTTCAAGTTACACACTGTGTAGCGGATGCACATGCAAGTGGATTTATTCTTGAGAATAGCGATGAGTTTGACTTAATGAATAATACATGGGTACGTATAAAGGGGACACTGAAGGTGAAGGAAGAGAATCAACAGTATATACCTGTTATTAATGTAAAAGCTGTGGAGAACATAGATACGCCCCAAAATCCTTATATTTTTTCATAGTTTATAAAGGACAGTCTATAAGAATAGCTGTTGGACTGTCCTTGTTTCATGATTTATTGGAACGGACGGTATTCTAGATTATCTTTAAAAACTTTATCTAATGCTTGCCAAGGCATTAACGCACAATTATGTCTTGCTTTAAATTGATGAACACCCTGTAGGGAGACACTATCTCCTAAATCAACTTGTTCATTTGTCAGTTTTCCAGTACGAATCAATTCTTCAAATGCTTTTCTTAATAAGGCAATCTCTTTTATGGATTTGTATTGAATTAACTCTGTCATCATAGAAGAAGATGCCATACTTATGCTGCACCCTTCACCAAGGAAGGCTACATTTTTTATAAAATACTGTTCACTTTCAATAAACAGTGTGATCACATCTCCACAAGTAGGGTTTTTATAATGCACTTTATGAACACTTTCACTTAATAACTCCTTGAAATTGCGCTTCTGTCGATAATGATCTAAGATAGCCTGGCGATACATTTGGTCGAGCACGATAAGTCACCTTCTTCATGATACTATTATTTTTCTTATGATTATTTTGACATTTTGTTTACTTTTTCCCGATTCTTAGATATCCCGGTCGCAACGTCCGGTGAACGCTCAAATCCTTGACCGTTATAAGAATGACTAATTTTTCCTGTATGATCCTCATTATCAAGCAGGGAGTCAATAAACAAAGGAGCATCCTCTGGTAGCAATTCCTTATACCAATGTCCCTGAGGGTAGTTGATGACAACACACTTATCGTGGCACCTTCCATTACATCTAGTACGTGTTGTGTGAATTCTATCATCTAAACCTCTTTCAGAAATTTCTCTCCGTATTTCCTGGGTCAGGTCTTCAGCGCCAACATGAGTGCAACTGCTACCGTTACAAATAAGAACATGATGAGTGGTATTGTTTAGATTCCATGTTGCCATAAATAGATACCTCCATAAAAGTGGTTGTTAGTACGATTTTTAATATGTTATTTGATGGAGTTAGTCTAATTTACCAGCTTGATTTCTTGATGCCAGGTAGGTGACCTCTATGAGCTAATTCCCGAAAAGCAATTCGAGACATTTTGAATTTGCGAAGATATCCTCTAGGCCTTCCCGTAATTTCACACCTGTTATGCAAACGGGTAGGAGCTGAATCTCTTGGTAATTTTCTTAATGCTTCATAGTCACCCATTTCTTTTAACTCTTTTCGTATTTCTGCATATTTTTTAACCAGTTCTTGCCTTTTTCTTTCTTTTGCAATTTTCGACTTTTTTGCCATTAGTAAACAACTCCTTATATAACTTTTTTAAAACGTAATGATTACGATTTGTATTTTATCTTATTCTTTTTTAAAACAAAATGCAAATAAAACATTTCTTATTTCAAGCTGAGGATTCAACAGACTTTTTTAAGAGTTAAAAAATGTATTTTCAAGACCTCATGAAAAGTAGTTGACAAAAACTAATAAATTATATATAGTTTGATTAACTAAATAGTTCTCCTAAAGGGGAGTAGCTTTTACAGCAAAGTCGTCATTTCGGAGATTTCGTATCTCTCGGCTTTGTTGGCAACGTTCGGTTGTTAGCAAGACCTTTACCTATTGGTAAAGGTCTTTTATTTTTATTAAAACCTTTACCGTTTACGGTAGAGGTTTTTTCTTTTTCCGGAGACTGAAAAACTTTTTAAGGAAAATTCACATGACAAGAGGAGTGAGTCAAAATGTTGGTTCGTCAGAGATTTAGGTGAAAAGTAACCTTCAAGATTGGAAGTTTATTGTATGAAAGATTTTAAACTAAGGGTTCATAAGGAGGAGAAATTAATTTGGAACTTTCAATTTTAATGGAGTATGGTTGGGTGTTAATCTTATTAGTTGCACTAGAAGGCTTGTTGGCAGCAGATAATGCTCTTGTTTTAGCAATCATGGTTAAGCATCTACCGGAGGAGGAAAGAAAAAGAGCTCTCTTTTATGGTTTAGCAGGAGCCTTCGTGTTCCGATTTGGTTCCCTCTTTGCGATTTCGTTCCTAGTGGATGTGTGGCAGGTGCAAGCGATAGGTGCTCTATACCTACTATTTATTGCTATAAATCATATAGTACGAAAGCTCGTATTTAAAAAGAAAGAAGAAACAAATGAAGAAGAAAACAAAAAAGGAAAATCAGGTTTTTGGGGAACTGTTTTAAAGGTGGAATTAGCTGATATCGCGTTTGCAGTTGACTCAATTTTAGCAGCTGTTGCCCTTGCTATGACACTTCCGAACACAAACCTTCCACAAATTGGTGGAATGGATGGAGGTAAGTTTCTGGTTATTTTTGCTGGTGGAATCATTGGATTAATTATCATGCGTTTTGCTGCTAATCTTTTTGTTAAGTTACTTCATTCAAGACCTGGCCTTGAAATAGCGGCTTTTGCAATTGTTGGTTGGGTAGGAGTGAAGCTTGCTGTATTAACACTAGGGCATCCAGATGTTGGTGTACTTTCTTATGAATTTGCACATTCCACTGGGTGGAAGCTTTTCTTCTATACTGTATTAATTGGAATTGCTGCTGCTGGATGGTTCTTAACGAAAGAAAAGAAAGAAGAGAAGCAAGCTGCATAGTGGGTTATATTAAAAAAGCTGCTCTACAAAGAGCAGCTTTTTTAATACCTGTAAGCTGTCCGGTTAAGGAAAAAAGGCTTGTTGTAAACAAATTGTGAAATATTTATTAACAATCAGTATATGAGTTGTATTTTAAAGCTGTGATAAATATAATAAAACTATCACGTGACGGTTTGGGGGGTTTCTTTTGGGACTGAAAAGTTAAAAATCGGTGAACTGGCAGAAAGAACAGGTGTTACAAAAAGAACAATAGATTACTATACTAATTTTGGACTTCTAAAAGCAGAACGTTCCCCTTCGAATTATCGCTTTTACGATATTTCATCTGTTGAACAATTAAATGATATCGAGAAGTGTAAAGAACAAGGAATGTCGTTAGAAGACATAAAGAAAAGAATGATTGACAAAAACGCAGAAGAAATTGACGTTTTGGAGTTACGTCTAAAAATCAAAGGATTGGAAAAAGACGTAACAGAGGTTTTATCTCAACTTGAAAACAGCAACTTAAAAAATCATGAGTTTATTAAAAAGAATGTTTCTCAGGAAAGTCTGTCTTTGATTCAATCATTGTTATTACTGCTTAACTGAGTCAATTTCATAATGTATTATTTGTTCACCAAAAAACGTATGACATTCACCTTTAATAGTGTTTTTATCCGTGTATTGTATTAACCAGTTTAGGATGAAGAAAAATATTCGTTTTTTGATTTAAGAGTCATAATTATGAAATTAACTTAACTAATTCATATTATTACCAGGAGGTGTACGTCTTACTTAATAAGACGACTCATTGATAACCATTAATTTACTTTTAATTTTAGCCCTAATAGCATTAACAGCCTTTTTCGTGGCAACTGAATTTGCCATTGTGAAAGTACGTGTTTCAAAAATTGATCAGTTAATTTCAGAAGGAAATAAAGGTGCAGTAGCTGCTAAAAAAGTTGTAACACATTTAGACGAATATCTATCAGCCTGTCAATTGGGAATTACAATTACAGCATTAGGACTAGGTTGGTTAGGGGAGCCGACTGTGGAGAAGCTATTACATCCTATGTTCGAACATTTTGCTCTAAACGAATCTGTTACGCATATTCTATCTTTTGGTATTGCGTTTGCTTTAGTTACGTTCCTCCATGTTGTTGTAGGTGAACTTGCCCCTAAAACAGTTGCGATTCAAAAAGCAGAGGCTGTAACATTATTGTTTGCCCACCCAATTATCTGGTTTTACCGATTAATGTATCCATTTATTTGGTTCTTAAATGGCTCAGCGCGTGTGTTAGTAGGTATGTTTGGGTTAAAGCCTGCATCTGAACATGAATTAGCTCATTCAGAAGAGGAGCTTCGTATGCTTTTGTCTGAAAGCTATAAGAGCGGAGAAATAAATAAGAACGAGTTAAAGTACGTAAATAATATCTTTGAATTTGACGAAAGAATTGCAAAAGAGATTATGGTACCACGTACTGAGATTGTTTCTATAGATATAGATACAAGCTATGAAGAAATTGTAGAGATTATTAAGAATGAACGATATACAAGATACCCAGTTATAGATGGAGATAAAGACAATATCGTTGGCTTCCTTAACATAAAGGAACTATTAACTTCTCATTTTACAGATGGGGGTAATGATAAAGAGTTTAATATAAACTCATATATTAATCCGGTTATTCAAGTGATTGAAACAATAGCAATACATGATTTATTGTTAAAAATGCAAAAGGATCGAACGCATTTAGCTATATTAATTGATGAGTATGGTGGCACATCTGGATTGGTAACAGTTGAAGACATTCTTGAAGAGATTGTTGGGGAAATTAGAGATGAATTTGATGAAGATGAGGTTCCCGAAATTCGAAAACTCAATGATGATCATTATATTCTAGATGGAAAATTATTGATAGATGATGTTAATCATCTCCTAGATACAGATTTTCCTAATGAAGATATCGATACAATCGGTGGTTGGTTTCTTACACAAAACTTCAACGCAACTGTTGGTGTAGAGGTAGAAAATGACGGTTACCTCTTTAAAGTACATGAAAGTGACGGACACCATATTCAATATATAGAAGTTACGAAAGTGAAAAATAAAGTTATTCCTATACACCAATAGGTCAGGATGTATTTATGAAGCATATATCTAGTATTTATTAATAAGAATAACTGAATTAACATTGTTATTGAAAACGCCAACTGTAGTTTGCGTTTTCTTTTTTATCTGAAAAAGGGGGATGGATTTAAATGGTTAAGGTAGGGATCATTGGAACTGGTTGGTTTAGTGGAGTGCATGCAAAAATCTTAAGTAACATGCAAGGGGTAAAAATTAAAGCTATTTGTGGAACTAGTAAAGAAAAGGCTGAGAAATTTGCTTCTTCTTATGGAGATGTAAATTCTTATGGAAATATAGCAGAAATGCTTGATAGCGATAAGCTTGATGCTGTTTATGTGTGTGTTCCGCCATTTGCGCACGGTGAAATTGAACTAGAATTACTAACTAGAGAGATTCCTTTTTTAGTAGAAAAGCCTTTAAGTGTTGATTTAGAGGTTCCAACAAAAGTAATAACAAAGCTTAATGAAAAGTCGATTATTACATCGGTGGGCTACCATTTTCGCTACAAAGACTCTGTTAGTTACTTAAAAAATGAGCTTAAAAACTGTACTCTTGGAATGGCAACTGGTGAATGGATGGGGTCAATGCCAACTGTACCATGGTGGCGAAATCAACAAACCTCGGGAGGACAGTTTATTGAACAAACAACCCATCTGGTTGACCTGCTTCGCTATACAATTGGAGAGGTAGAGGAAGTCTATGCCTCCTATGCTAGTAGATCTCTTTCCACTCAATATGAGGGTGTTACTGTAGCTGATGTTGGAACTGTTGCAATCAAATTTAGCAGTGGGGTCATAGCAAACCTTTCTAATACATGTCTATTACCTGAAGGAGACTCGATGGTTGGTCTTGACTATTACACGAACAAGGGAATTTTGCGTTTAGGGTTCAATGGATTAGAGATATCGAAAAAAGGTGAAACATCGTCCGTAAAAGAGGTCGTCAATCCATATGAAAAAGAAAACGAAGCATTTATACATGCTGTTCGAACCGGTGATCCATCACTAATATTATCAGATTACAGAGATGCATATAAAACACAAGAAGTGGCTGTTGCTGCTCAAGTATCAGCTGAAAAGGGTCTACCAGTGAAGTTAACTAAATAAGAAATTGCCTAAAGAAACAAAATGTGAAAGCTGCGCTCATTAATTGATGGGCGCTTTTTTACGATTAACCCAGGTTACCCGTAATTTAGAAGGGAATCATAAGCCTATAAATGCTGTATATGACATTTATGTGACACCTTGTCATTTCGAATGGACATATGACATGATGTCATATATGATTAAGGTATAGAGAATTATGACACCTTGTCACTTACGCGGATAGGAGTTCAATAGCATGCCAAAACAAACGTTTTATCACTTACCCAAAGAGAAGAAGGATACATTAATACACTCCGCAAAAAAAGAATTCTCACGGGTACCCCTTCATGAGGCATCAATTGCCAATATTATAAAAAGTGCAGGGATACCAAGGGGAAGTTTTTATCAATATTTTGATGATAAAGAGGATTTGTACTTTTATTTGTTAGATGAATTTACACAAAACACGAATAGAAGAGTAATGACCATTTTAAGAAGAAAACAGGGTGATTTGACAGAGACCTTGATTGATCTTTTTCAACATATTGTCCAGAGCCAGCATAATCAGGATAATAAAGCTTTTTTTAAAAATGTATTTTTAAATATGAATTATAAAATTGAAAATACGTTGGCTAGAAGTATGTATGAAAAAAGTCAAAAATCTCATTACCTAAGTTTCCTAAAATTAGTGAAAATAGATCATTTGAACATTAAATGTGAACAAGAATTGATTGATATGATTGAAATAATGGTCTCAGTGACAATTCATAATTTAGTTCGTGTGTTCGTTCTAAACTTATCTGAAGAAGAAGCTCTAACCAAATATATTAATCAAATCGAATTACTTAAAAAGGGATTTCAAAAGGAGTAAAACTGTGGGAACTGATCTTGTAAAGACTAAGATTGATTTTAAAAGCATAGTAAAAAAGCTACAAAAGCAAGGCATTAATGCTCAATTAATCAGAAGACCTACAAAAACAATTCATTTAAAATAGAAGGTTAAACATTCTCTTAATAAGCTTTTATAAAGGAGTACTAACAATTTGGATACATTAAGTGTTAGAGATCATGACGAAATCAAAATGGATACATTAGAACTTGTAAAGTTTATTATGACCTATAAATTTGCTGTTAATGAAATCACCACAAAGCTTAATATTTTGAATGAAGAATTTAAGTATGTTCATGACTATAATCCAATTGAAAATATAAGCTCAAGAGTTAAAACACCTGAAAGTATTTTACAAAAAATGAAAAGAAAGAATTGTGATTTAACAATAAAGTCGATAAAAGAGAATATTAAAGATATAGCTGGTGTCCGAATAACATGTTCTTTTATTTCTGATGTTTATAAAGTGTATGAGATGCTTCAAAAGCAAAAAGATATAGATGTGGTTCAATGTAAAGATTATATTAAACATCCAAAACCAAATGGGTACCAAAGTCTTCATCTTATTATAATCATTCCGGTTTTTTTGTCTGATCGAGTAGAAGACACCTATGTTGAGATTCAAATAAGAACAAAAGCAATGGATTTTTGGGCAAGTCTAGAACATAAGATCTATTACAAATTTGGGAAAGAAATTCCGGAGAATTTAACAAATGAATTAAAAGAAGCAGCTTTATCTGCTATTGAACTGGACAAGAAAATGGAGAGACTTCATGAAGAAGTAAAACTTATAAAAAATATCAAAAATGTTAATGAACCAATCATTAACATCCAGGTAAATGGATCGAATCTTAGTCAATTATTAGAAGAAATTGATCATACATGTTAGGAGGAAAAGTATTGAAACTTACCAACATAGAATTGCCGAATTTTGCAAAGAAAGAGGTTGAGAAATTACATGAAGTCATCTCTCCGTTTGTAAAAAAAGCTTCCCGGTATGTTTTCTGGTCCTTTCCTTTAATCACTTTATCCATTTTTAATATCCTATCTATGTTATTTGGAAACGGTTTAAACGAAACAATGATCTCTTCTTTAGTAGTGTATGCGATAATAGGTGCGATAGGCATGGCTCTTTCGAAAGAAGCAAAACTTCAACAGGCAGAGATCCAAAAGGTAAGTATGGACTATATCATTGAACGAATAAAGAAAAGTGAGATTGCAACGGACCGTGTTAAGGAGAAATACATTTCATTAGTAAAAGAAAATCCGTTACAGACTTTGAATCATTTTGTAAACTTTTTAGAAGTAGAGAATAGAGTGATGAATTGAACGTAGAGTGTAGCAAACTTGGGGAAACACAACTCTAATCAAAAAATAAAGAGGAAAGAACAAAGGCTTATCATTTAGGGTTGGTGATAAGTCTTTGTTTTTTTATTAATAGGGTGACAACAACTATTGTTCTTCCGTTATTTTTGGTTATTAAGGGGATATTTTAAAAAATTAAAAATGGGAATAGGTAATTTATGTTAAAATGAATAAGAGAATTTAATAATCTAATATTCGTTAACGAGTAGTTAAAGGAACTAATCTAGAAGAAAATTATTATGGTATATATTTGAATAGGGTAGGGGGCTACAGATGAAATATTTTTTTGATTTTATTCTAGCTGTATCTTTGAATGGTTTTTCCTATTACATTGCCAGCTTAATTCTTAAAAATGGATTACCTCTTTGGCAAGCAATAATAATAGGTTTTTCCGTTGTTTCACTAGGAGCTTTAACAGAAGCCTTAGGAAGTCCAATGTGGTTAATAGTATTAGTTCCTTTTCCAGTAGGAATGTTCTTACTATACTCATTTCTTAACGTTACTGTTCCTCAATGGTTTCTGACTTATATAATTACTCTTTCAATTTACACAGTTATACATATACCTATGAGTTATTTTTTTAATTTCCATTCATTAATTCCAGCCTGGAAACTCTCATGATTTTGCTGATATATTACTCAATAAAAAATTGTCTAATTCTAAAAGCTCAGAGCATAAACCCTGAGCTTTTTTCGTGTATTTACTTTGTGATGTAATCTGTGAATTATAATGTTATTTTGCGTATTATTTCTTTTTTGTACGTGGTATGATGATTCAAAATCTAGTTGGAAGTTTTATAGAAAGGTAGGGAAGAGTATGCCACAGAAAGAAAGTGGAAAGGTGTTAGACGACCAAACAGACTCGATACATTCTTCAGAAAAACGAAAAATGTTATACAAGCGGACATTACTCGTTGTAAGTATTTCACAAATTTTTGGTGGTGCAGGGTTAGCTGCTGGAATTACTGTGGGGGCCCTTCTTGCCGAGCAAATGCTCGGTACTGAAGCGTTCGCTGGGCTTCCTTCAGCATTACTTACTTTAGGGTCAGCAGGAGCAGCTTTATTTGTTGGGAGACTTTCACAGGCGTTTGGACGTCGAATCGGTCTGACAGCTGGGTTTTTAATTGGTGGACTCGGAGCGATAGGAGTCATAATGGCTGCAATCATAAATAGTGTTTTTCTTTTATTTACTTCCCTTCTTGTGTATGGTGCGGGATCAGCAACGAATTTACAAGCTCGTTACGCAGGGACTGACTTAGCGAATCGTAAACAGAGAGCAACTGCTATTAGTACGACAATGGTTTTTACGACATTTGGTGCAGTTGCAGGTCCAAACCTAGTAAATGTGATGGGGAAATTTGCCCTTTCTATTGGCGTGCCATCACTTGCAGGTCCTTTCATTTTAGCAGGAGCAGCATACATCTTAGCTGGTGTTGTCCTTTTGATCATGCTTCGTCCTGATCCATTACTTATAGCAAGAACGATTGAAGCGTCCAACTTAGATTCTAGTGATAAAGGAAGGTATGCAACTGCTGAAAATACAGAAAACAAAAGAGGCATATTTGTTGGAGCAACGATTATGGTGCTTACTCAAATTGTTATGGTTGCTCTTATGACAATGACTCCAGTTCATATGAGAGATCATGGACACAGCTTGGGTGCAGTGGGTCTTGTCATTGGGTTTCATATAGGTGCGATGTATCTCCCTTCTTTGTTTACTGGTATCCTTGTTGATAAGTTGGGTCGTACTGCGATGGCTATTGCCTCTGGCGCAACGTTACTTTTAGCAGGTTTAATCGGAGCATTTGCACCAGGAGATTCTATGGTTCTTTTAGTAGTCTCTCTTTCTTTACTTGGATTAGGATGGAATTTTGGGTTGATAAGTGGAACTGCCCTTATTGTTGATTCAACTAAAGCTTCCACAAGAGCTAAAACTCAAGGTACAGTTGACGTTTTAATTGCGTTATCAGGAGCAGCTGGCGGAGCATTGTCTGGAATGGTTGTGGCTGGTTCTAGTTATCTAACGCTGTCATTAGTTGGAGGGTTTTTATCTTTATTACTGATTCCAGTGGTGATATGGTCACGAAGGGGTGAAAATAATAAGGCTATTTAAATGAGGAAGGAGGATGGAAATGAATGAACGCGATTGGCATATTTTAAAGGTTCTTTATGAGAAAAAAAACATTACAAAAACAGCACAAAGTTTATTTATATCACAGCCTTCATTAACAAAAAGAATTCAACAAATAGAAAAAGAGTTCGATTTAGCAATTATTAGTCGCGGTACAAAGGGTATACAGTTTACACCTCAAGGAGAATTTTTAGCAAAATGTGCTGATGAAATGCTTATGCGTATTCGTCACATTAAAGAATCTGTTCAAAATATGGATCAAGAGGTCAGTGGTACTTTGAGGTTAGGGGTTTCGAATTATACGACGAGACATAAGCTACCAAAACTTTTAAAGCTTTTTCGTGAACAATTTCCAGATGTAAACTATAAAGTTACAACGGGGTGGAGTCGGGAAGTCTTCAATTTAGTTTATAACGGTGATGTACATGTTGGTATTGTTCGTGGAGACTATCATTGGTCAGAATCTAAACAGCTTCTTTTTGAGGAAAATATATGTATCGTATCTAAAGAGAAAATTGAGCTTGAGGACTTGCCATCATTGCCAAGAATAGAGTATGAGACAGATACTGCATTGAAGGCGATTATTGACAATTGGTGGACTGGTAATTTTTCAGTACCTCCTTTCATTGGGATGGAAGTAGATAAGGCTGATACATGCAAAGAAATGGTACTAAACGGTTTAGGATATGGCATCCTCCCAAGTGTACTAGTTGAAGATCAGCCAAATACATATCAAATTCATTTGAAAAACGAAAAAGGAGAGACTCTTAAAAGGAAAACATGGATGTTTTATCACAATGAGTCTCTTGAATTGAAGGTTGTTAAAGAGTTTGTTGAATTTGTTGGGAAATTAGATTTTAAACATGATATTTAATGGAAGCGCGGAGACTTTTCGTGCTTCTTTGTTGTGGTTATTCCTTTTTTGAATACATATCGATAGTTTATTTGTATTTTAATTAAAATCATATCGTTTTTATAATTAATGAATAAGGGAGGAGACAAATGAAGAAAATTGCAAAACAACTTTTAACATTATTTAAAAATAATGAGGGGAAAAACTTTGATGCAACCTTACATGACAACATGGAAAAGAAGGCAGGATTTAGTTTTATGAGCTTTATTAAAGCAGGAGAAGTCCATTTTCGGAATGATCGAATTTCAGTTAGCGAACCATTAACAGGGAGATATTTCTGTCTACCGTTTACTGGAATTAAAGAAATCGTTGATGAGTCCACAGGAGAATATGACATAGCATTTACCGTAAGATACAAAAACTATAATGTTTATATACAAATATTTGAAGCATGGTAAAGGCAAGAAAACAGTTTTTCTATAGTGTCTCCATTATATTGGAGGAATGTTGTTTTATTCTGTAATAGAATATAGTGGGGGTTTTAAGAAATGAATGTGTTTTTAACTATTTTATTAAATGTGATCTTACCCGTTTTTTTACTTATTGCAATTGGTGCATTTCTTCATCGAAAATTTACATTTGATATGGGAACTTTATCAAAATTAAATTCATATCTACTTATGCCAGCAGTAGGTTTTGCTAATGTTTATCAAAGTAAAATGGGAGGAAATACACTCCTTTTAATTATTAGTATTTTAATAGTACAAAGTATGTTTCTAATGATCGTAAGTTCACTACTTTCAAAAATGTTTAAATTAGAAAACGGGTTATCCTCAGCGTTTAAGAATAGTGTTGTATTAAGTAACTCTGGCAATTTTGGATTACCTGTAAGTCAACTTGTTTTTCAAAATAATCCTTTAGGCTTATCAATACAAATTGTTGTCATGATCTTTCAAAACCTACTTACCTACACCTATGGGTTATTTAATACAGTATCTGTTAATAAAAAAGGAATGCAGGCATTAAAAATTTTTTTAAGAAACCCGGTATGTTATGCCTTTTTATTGGGAATGTTCTTTCAAATTACTTCTTTAAGACTACCTGGGTATATTTGGGTTCCGATTGAAAATATATCCAATGCCTTTTTGGCGATAGCACTTATAACACTTGGGGCACAGAGTGCTTTTATAAAAATAACCCGTTTGTCCAAACCATTGATCCTAAGTCTTTTAGGTAGATTAATAGTATCTCCTACAATTGCATTCATTGTTATTTTCCTTTTTAACATAGAAGGAACAATAGCACAGGCATTGTTTATTGCAAGTTCGTTTCCAACCTCTAGAAATAGTTCCCTTTTTGCATTGGAATATAATAATTATCCCGAATATGCTGCCCAAGCTGTATTGTTGTCGACCTTATGCAGCATGTTCACAGTGACGATCGTTGTGTATTTGTCGGAGATTTTGTTTTAGAAATGTTAAGTATTATTTCTAATATCTCCTCTCTTATCATTTAATTTTTTCTTGTAATTTTTCTATCAGGCATAATTATATTTTATTAGAAAATTAGAAAACCAAGAGTATCTATCATAGATAAAGGAAAAGATAGGTACTCTAGCAGAACAAATGGAACACTATTTATTCCGAACCACTCCTGAAAAAGGAAAATATAACCATGAAATCACTCCTTCAAATAATAAAACATGCCTCCCGTTCTATCTTCATATCGTTCTTCTGCCATTATATATGTAACTTTCACAAACATACTTTCTAGATTGAAAGAACCTGAGAGTTGTGGCTAGCAAAGAAAGTTACACACATTCAGATTGCCGTTTCATTTTGTTAGTTGAAAATTAATCTATATTGCTTTGGGGTAACAGTCATATATTTTTTGAACCCCTTATAAAAATGTGCTTCATCATAGTAGCCTTGACTATCGATAATGTCGTTAAGACGATGAGGCATATTTAGTAGCTTATTTACTGTATATTGTAATCTTACAATTTGACTGAATTGCTTAGGAGAAAATCCAATTTGGTCTTCGAATTTCTTTTGGATATATCGAGAGGAATATCCAGTTTCTGAGGATAGTTGTTTAATATGGACTAATCCCTCTGTCTCATAAATTTTGTTTAAGCAAAAATGGATAATGTTTTGATTGAAGTCAGCTTGAAGTGGTTGTTTTTTCAGAAAATTTTTGAACCATACTATTCGTTCATTGAATGTAGTGCAAGTATAGAAATCTTCAAATAAAGAATAATATCCATCTAGCACATCAAATAGGGGTATCTGTTTTTGTTGGATGATTTCTTTAATGGAACATTTAAACATAATGCTGGTTTGCTCTGGATATAATCTCACTCCGAAATGGACAATGTTTGGTTTAAATTGATAGAAACACCGTTCTTCTGGGCTAGTGGCAATAATGGCAAACGGGTCAGAAGGGTCGCAGGAAAATAGTAAATCAATACAGCCGTCTGGAATAACAGATAATTCTCCAGATGAGTTTTCGTCTGTTTTGAATTGATAGTATAAGGATACATCCTGACTCATTGTACATTTTGGTTTGGATTCCATATAAATTGGACAATGAGGCTCCATTTCAGGTTGGATCGGATTGAAAAAATAACTCCCTGTTATCATTTATTAATCTCCTCTCAGCTTGATAAGTCAAATGTAATTCAAACCTCCCGGAAAAACAGAGATTTTGTCACCGAATCTTACATGCTTTTTTAGGATAACCTTCAATTCGTTCCGTTTTTTACAGTGAAATTCATCAATAATCGATATAAGCTAAGAGAAATCAAATAAGGGAGGAATTACTTATGCAAGTCAATGAACAAATCATTAATGCAGTAAAACATCCTTTAGAACCTCTAACAGCTGATGAGATTAATATTGCTGTTAAAACTTTAATAACGGAGAAAAATTTAAGTGAGCAAGTAAGATTTTCTACAGTTGTGTTAAATGAGCCAGCAAAGGATATTGTGCTTAGCTTTGCAGCGGGTGATCCGATTGAACGGGAAGCCTTTATCATTGTTTTAGACAATGAAACGGAGAAAACGTATGAAGCGGTTGTTTCCGTAACGAAGGAGGCGGTTATTAGTTGGACATATGTTCCTGGAGTTCAACCTGCTGTTATGTTAGATGAATTTGAAGAGTGTGAACAGGTTGTGAAAAACTATCCTGAATTCCAAGAAGCATTACTGAAAAGAGGAATTACGGATGTTAATTTAGTAATGGTTGACCCTTGGTCTGCTGGTTATTACGGAATTAAAGAAGATGAAGGCAAGCGGTTGGCTCGAGCAATTTGCTGGGTACGAAAATTCTCTAATGACAATGGCTATGCGTATCCTTTAACAGGAATTGTCGTTTATGTTGATCTTAATAGAATGGAGGTTCATCGATTTGAAGACCATGGTGTTCGGCCGATTCCACCAACGGATGCAAATTATACACCAGAAACATCAGATAGCATTCAGGTAAGGGAAGATTTAAAGCCGTTAGAGATTATTCAACCTGAAGGGCCAAGCTTTGAAGTAGATGGTCATAATATTAAGTGGCAAAAATGGAATATTCGTTTTGGATTTACACCAAGAGAAGGGTTAGTGCTTCATACCGTTGGATATGAAGATAAAGGAAAAATTCGTCCAATATTATACCGCGCAGCTCTATCGGAAATGGTTGTCCCATATGGTGAAGGAACTTTTTCTCATAATACACAAAATGCTTTTGATTGCGGTGAATATGGTTTAGGACAGCTGGCAAACCCGTTAACATTAGGATGTGATTGTTTAGGAGAGATTCGCTATTTTGATGCAGTAATGACAGACAGCAGAGGGAATGTTCGTACCATCCCAAATGCTGTATGTCTGCACGAAGAGGATTATGGGGTAGCTTGGAAACATACTGATTGGCGCACAGACCAAGTGGAAGTACGTCGCTCTAGACGATTAGTTCTATCATTCTTCTGTACAGTAGGGAATTACGATTATGGATTTTATTGGAGTTTCTATCAAGAAGGAACGATAGAGAACGAAGTAAAGCTTACTGGCATGTTAAATACAGGAACATATGATGAGAGCGGAAAATCGAAGTATGGTACGGAGATCGCTCCACAGTTAAACGCAACATATCATCAACACTTTTTTAATTATCGATTAGACACGATGTTAGATGGAATAAAGAATTCAGTAGTGGAAGTGAGTACCCTACCAGAGTCAGAAGGTGCTCATAATCCGAATAACAATGCCTTCTATATTGATGTGAAAACGTTAAAAACGGAACAAGAAGCTCAGCGTACCATTGATTTAGCATCTCAACGTACATGGAAGATTATTAATCCCAATTCTTTGAATGCTGTTGGCACCCCTGTTGGCTACAAAATTCAAGTTGGTGAAAACTGTCTGCCATTTGCAAGCGATAAATCAAGCGTAATGAAACGGGCTGGCTTTTTGAAAAATCATTTATATGTTACTCAGTACGATAAAGATGAAATGTATGCAGCCGGTAACTATCCAAACCAACATAAGGGAGGAGATGGATTACCAAAATATGCTGCAGCAAATCGGAATATTGAAAACGAAGATATTGTTGTTTGGTATACAATGGGGCATCATCACATTACAAGACCAGAGGATTGGCCAGTTATGCCAACTGCATATATCAATTTCCAATTGAAACCAGTGGGCTTCTTTGATCGAAATCCAGCATTAGACTTACCTCGTCCAAAAGCAAAAACATCAGCTTGTCATTCAAATAATGGTGGTTCTAGTTGTCACTAAATAAAATGAGCGGTTCAAAAGATATTCTTTTTGAACCGCCAATTTTTTAGAGTTGGGAGGGAGTTTATGTTACTAATTATTAGCTTAATCATGGTCTTGGGATATAGCGCTTATTTTTATAAAACAACTCGTGGAAGAAATACCAAGATTGTCAGCTCATTAAGTAAATGTGTTCCGATGGCATTGGGGATGACTAGTAGTGTTACAGTTGGATTGGTAATAGCAGCTTGGATTCCGCAGATGCTAGCTCTTTCTACGATTCTCTCTATCCTTTTTAGTGCGATTATTGCCTTATTTATTGGTGTAGGTTTTGGCATAAATGGCATTATTGAAGCTCAAGCGTCGAGTATGATGGGAGCTATGATGGGCGCAATGTTAGGTGTGATGCTGGCCCCCGAAGAAATGATTATCATGCTAGCTGTAATGGATTTAGTATATCTTGTAAGTTTTTATTTGCTAACGTGGGCTTTAATGAAATCCTTTGTAGATAAGAAGGAAAGAGTTTTGCACAGAAAATCCGCAATCTATTACATGACCTTCGTCTTAAGTGTTAGCGTTATCTGCACAATCGGTTTCTTGCAAGCTACAGGTGATGGGGATTCTACAGAAGAGGAAACTATTACACATCATCATGATGATGCGAATGAACATCAACATTAAACTTTTTATGTTTCATTAAAATATGATGAAAATGGAGTTGGTGTTAAATGGCAAAATTAAAGAAAAAGTTAGGGTTTTGGCAGGCATATGCAACGGCTACTGGGTTAGTAGTATCTGGATCAACAATGGTGACACTTGCTTACAGTATGGGACTAGTAGGTCCAGCATTTATTATTTCAGCATTAATTGCAATGATTATAAGTATTATTATTGCTTTGTCATATGCGGAGCTTGCCTCGATTATCCCTGGCTCTGGCATGGTAGGTGACTATACATCTGTTGCGATGGGGAAATTTATGTCTATTATTGCAGTGCTTGGTGGATATTTCGTATTGTCTGTTATGGTTGGAGCAGCAGAAACTATGACAGCAGGGTTTGCAGCGCAATCTCTCTTTCCGAATATAAATGTAACAGTTGTTTCGCTCCTATTATTAACCATATTTTTGGTGATAAATGTATTAGGAGTTGAGATTTTTGGCTCAATTCAAGTTGTTTTGACATTAGGACTAATGATCACTCTATCGGTTATGGGCTTATTTGGACTATTTGATGTCTTTACAGCAACCGCTCAACTACCAGTAGATTTTACATTGAATGGCTGGGGAACTGTATTTCAATCAATTGCTTTAGGAATTTGGCTGTTTATCGGGATTGAATTTGTTGCACCAATGGTTGAAGAAGTGAAAAATCCTAGTAAAAATATACCAAGAGCAATGATATTTGGCTTGCTTTCTATTTTCGTGGCCGATATGTTATTCGGACTAGCGATTATCCGCTATATTGATCCAAGCATTTTAGTAGGTTCAAGTATCCCGCAAATTGATGGAGCAGGAGCGATGCTAGGTGAAAAAGGTGCAACATGGATGATGATTGTCACTTTATTTGCGGCTGCTAGTTCAATTAATTCCATGTTTGCTGCAGTGCCTCGAATGTTTTATGGTATGGCCAGAGATGGATTACTACCGAAGCAATTTTCCTATCTACACCCTAGATTTAGAACGCCAATGGTAAGCATTATAGCTGTATTCCTTCTCTTTGCCTTGCCACTTTTCTTATTAAAAATGACACCGGAAATGTTTAACATATTAATCTTATCGGCATGTATTACTTGGATCATTTCATATATGATTGCTCAATTAGATGTCATTATTTTAAGAAAACGTTATGCAAATATAGAGCGTCCTTTTAAATCACCATTCTACCCATATACACAAATTATTGGCATTTTAGCATGTGTGTATTTAATCATTACGATCCATCCTGAAACAGCAGTGAAGATGCAAATTTACGGGCTGGCAGGTAGCTTCTTTATTGGAATTTGCATATATGCTTTCCTTTGGCTTAAATTTAAAAATCAACCTCTATTTCAACCCGTTGCTTTATCTGAGAAACGAATTATGATGGATCTCGAAGAAGACAAAGAAGATTATATTCCAGCAAGAAAGGCAGAATAACAAAGAAAATAAGGTGGTTGATCATTAATGAAGTTCTTCGGAGGGATACATGAACGAGCACATAAGTATTTTCTTATGACAGTAAAAATGTTTCAGCTAAAATCAACTAAAGAAAGTGATTTTGAGTATCATAGTGAAGAGGCTAATGATTCAACATGGCGTTTCAAGTTTCTGATAAACAGGAATTTTATATCAAGAGTATATAAACTATCAGTCTCTTACGAAATATCTGAGTCTTCTGATAATATTTTCCCGGAAACAATCTCATGGAATTTTCTGAAAAAAGAATGGCAGCCAAAAGGACAGAGCACCTCATATTGTCAATTGTTAAATCAGCATAAACAACTTAAGAAAATTGTCCAGGCAGTTGATTATGAATCGATAGAGATTGGGCAAGTTGGTGGAAAATATCAAATTACAATGGTTCCTATTCCTGGCTCCTATGTTTTTATCTTGCTTCCTCCGTTACAATATTTTGTTAAAATGAAAAATGAAGAGATGATAAAAATAAAAGAGCTAGCGTACAAGGTTCAAGAGACGATAATAGATTATCAGAAAAAGACAGCAGGTTAAGTCTTGCTTTAGCTACCTCCTAATCCATATACCTAAACAACTAACCACCACATTTAACATTTTGTTAAAAATCCTTGGATCATTCCAGTTGGGTTTATGGCAATTAATTATACATTGTCATTTAACCTTTTTTTTGATAAAATCGTTTCATAGCTAACGATTAAATTAATAATCAAGAAGGTGTTTGACATTCATATAAATAATGAAGATGGAGAATTGCTTCCTGAAGAGGTTGATACAATTAGTCAACTAACGAAACTACCATTGAATTCACTCAATTTAGATGCAATTGCTGTTGTGACAAATATATATCGGGTAGCTCAGGGGTTAAGAAATAAAATGGAACAAGAAGTTCTTTCTGAATACGGACTATCTTGGACTTCATTTTCGATTCTATATGATTTATGGATTGGTGGCTCTCTTGAAACAAAAAAACTAGCTGAATCAGCGGGAGTTTCAAAAGCGACAATAAGTAATATCACAAACACATTAGAGAAAAAGGACCTTTGTTATCGAAAAGTTGATCACAGAGATCGAAGAAATACCTTTGTTTTACTCACTGATAAGGGAAAGCAAGTCATTGAGGAGCTCTATCCCCGTTTTCATTCGGGAGAGGTTGATATTGTTTCGAGTCTTGATGTAACAGAGAAAAAAATACTGGCTACGTTACTAAGAAGAGTCATTAGGGAAAATGAATTTTAAAAGTGAATAGTCAATAAGTGATGAGAGGAAACATGAGTAGCAGTTATCTCCCTGTTTGCAGAGAGTCGATGGTTGGTGTGAATCGACACATAGATAACGCGAATTACAGTCCTTGAGCTTTTCTTTGTTACAACAATAGCAAAGAACGGACGATCCGTTAATTCGTTGAGTGGAAGAATATTATTATTCTTCAATAAGGGTGGTACCGCGTGAAATAGTCTAACCACGTCCCTTTTTAGGGATGTGGTTTTTTTGTTTACAAAAAAAATAGGAGGAAATCATGATGAGTGAATCAAATAAGAAGTTAACTGAAGAACAATTACAAGAAGTAAAGAGGCAGCTTACTATATACTCTCAAGGCGTACAAGAAATTATTCCAACTGAAGAGCTAGAAGCAAAAATAGCAAAATCAGTATATGAAAATCGCCCACTTAAGATAAAACTAGGATTGGACCCTTCAGCACCGGATGTTCATCTTGGTCATACGGTTGTTCTTAACAAGATGAGACAGTTCCAAGAAAATGGTCATGTTATTCAGCTAATTATTGGTGACTTTACTGGAAAAATAGGTGACCCGACAGGAAAGTCAGTAGCAAGAAAACAGCTAACAGATGAAGAAGTAAAACATAATGCTAAAACATACTTTGAGCAGTTTGCAAAAGTGATTGATATGGACAAAGTTGAATTACACTATAACTCTAAATGGTTATCTCAGCTTAATTTTGAAGATGTTATCCAACTAGCAGGAAAAATAACAGTAGCCAGGCTTTTAGAAAGAGATGATTTTGAGGAAAGAATCGCTTTTAATAAGCCGATTTCTCTTCACGAATTCTTCTACCCATTAATGCAAGGCTACGATTCAGTGATGTTGGAATGTGATATTGAGTTAGGTGGAACAGACCAGCATTTTAATATTCTAATGGGCAGACATTTCCAAGAAAAGTACGGAAAAGAAAAGCAAGTTGCATTATTAATACCGTTATTAGAAGGTCTTGATGGTGTGGAGAAAATGTCTAAATCGAAGAAGAATTACATTGGAATTGATGAAAGTCCTCAAGAAATGTACGGAAAAGCAATGTCAATTCCAGATGAATTGATGAGTAAATACTTTGAATTAGTAACTGATTTTACACCAGATAAAGTAAAAACAATAAAAGGAGATTTAAAAAGTGACATACTTCATCCTAGAGATGCAAAAATGTTACTTGCTAAAACGATTGTGAGAATGTACCACGGAAAAGCTGAAGCAGAAAAGGCAGAGGAACATTTTGTTACTGTTTTTCAGAAAGGAACAATGCCTGATGAAATTCCTGTTGTAACTTGGAAGGGACAGGATGAGCTATCGATTTTAGATCTAGTTGTTAAGTTAGAACTACTAAGTTCAAAGAGTGAAGTACGAAGAATGATTAACAATAATGGTATTAAATTAAATGGAGAAAAGGTAGAAGATCCACAAATGGAAGTTTTAATCACAGACGAATTAGTTGTTCAGGTGGGGAAACGTAAATTTATTAAGATAAAGAAGTAACTTTCGAAATCTAGTAATTGGCTGTATAGCAAAAAGTTCGAATTTCCTCAAGTTTAGAGATTCGAGCTTTTTTATTTTTGTGGAAAAGGTTTATTATGATGATACATAGGGCTACAAAGAGCAATTTGGTGTATGCTTAAGTTAATTCTATTAAAGCACTGTAAAGGAAGTTTTTTAATGAACAACGGAATTCAAATTCTCACAATGAGATTATTATATAAAAATAGGGAGGAGAAAGAAGGGATGCTAAGGTGGCGGATCGTAACATCTCCAATACTAGTCTTGATGATGATCATTAGTTTACTTTTATCAGGTTGTAAAGGAGAGGAATCCCAATCCAATGAAAAAGCAACGGAAAAGGTGAAGATTACTTTTTGGGATGATAATGCTGGTCCACAGCGAACACCCCTTTGGAATGAATTAATTAGAAAGTTTGAACAAGAAAATCCCACAATTGATGTAGAGTATGTTGGTTTACCTAAAGATTATGCTAAGTCAAAGTTTGACGCAGCGATTGCCGCTGAAGATATGCCTGATATAGCTAGTGTCTATACCAGTTGGCTTCCTGAGTTTTCTCATCGCGATGCATTATTACCCTTGGATTCCTTTTTTGAGAATTGGAGTGAAAAGGACCAAATAAACAAAGAAGCGATCATGTTTAATAGGAGAATTGTAAAGGATCATAAGTTATATGGAATTCCATATACACAAAATCTCGATATTCTTTGGATTCGGTCAGATTGGTTTAGAGAAGCTAATTTAAAGATTCCCCAAACATGGGAGGAATTCTTCCTGGCTGTTGAGACATTAACAGATAAATCAAGTGGACGGTATGGTTTTACAATTCGGGGAGGTGCAGGTGGGTCATTTCAACTACAAAGGATGATGTATGCCTATTCAGGAATTGAGGATTATTTTAAGGATGGGAAAAGCACGATTAATGATCCAAAGCATGTTCAGTTTTTAAAAAGATATTTTGGTTTGTACCAAAAGTTTACTCCGAAGAGTGATATTACAAATGATTATAAGGCAATGCTTGCTAATTTTGATATGGGAGTCTCCGCTATGGTCCAGCATAATATTGGCTCTTTTGCTGAGCATCATGAAGGATTAAATACTGATCAATTTCAGGCTGTCCCTTTACCGAAGTCAATTAACGGTCCTTATGTGGCTGAAGCGGGCAATACAATCGGGATAAGTATATTTAAAGAAACAAAGCATCCAGATGAGGCATGGAAATTTGTTCAGTTCGTTAATTCAAAAGTTGCACAAAATTTATGGAATCAAAGTGTAGGTCAAATCCCGACACATTTAGGTGTAATGGAAGAGGATTGGATAAAAGACTCTCCGCATATTCAGATTTCTGCCCTAGTCTATAATGATCATGAAACGATTCTTTATGAGCCACCATTTTATTTACCGGAATATCGAACGATTCTCAATACAATAGTTGATCCTGGTATCCAAGAGGTATTAAGTGAAAAGACAACTGTTGAGGACTTTTTAAATAAGTGGGCAAAAGCGATGGAAACAGCTCAAGAGCAGTTCGAAGGTAAACTTACAAATTAGTTACTCTTATAAAAGGAGGAAAGGGAAATTTCCCTTTCCTGTTAATATCCTTGTTTCTTTAACCATTTTTCACATAACTTCTTCCATTGTCCTACGATTTGATCGTCTTCTGCAAGTCCTAATCCATGACGGCCGTTTGGGAAGATATGCATTTCGTAAGGAATATTGGATTTTGATAAAGCTTTTGCATATAAAAGGCTATTTTCAACAGAGACAGACGCATCATCTGAGGTATGCCATAAAAATGTCGGCGGTGTCTTAGAGGAGACATTTAATTCTGCTGATAATAAAGTTCTAAGCTTTTTAGTGGAATGATCTCCAAGTAAGTTATGGAGGGATCCTTCATGATAATTTTCTAATAAAGAAATTACCGGATAGCAAAGAATGGCGATATCAGGTTGACTGCTTTCAAGATCAATCTGATCACTTGGCTCATAAGAACAAAAAGTAGATAGTGTTGAGACGGAAGCTGCTAAATGTCCTCCTGCTGAAAAGCCGAGAATCCCTATTTTCTCTTTATCGAGGCTCCATTCTTCAGAATAAAAACGTACAACACGAATTGCACGCTGGGCATCTGCCAGTGGAGCAGGGTGTTTATTAGGAGACACTCGATAATTTACTACAAATGCTGAGATCCCTAGAGTGTTTAACCATTTTGCAACTGGTTCCCCTTCATGGTTTGCCCGGCGTTGATAGCCTCCACCAGGACAAATAATGATAGCACCACGATTTACGGATTCCTTAACTAGATAGGGAGTCAAACTTGGAAGAGTTTCCTCATCCTCTTCTTTAAAAAAGGGTGGTGAACCTGACCATAAAAAGTATGCCATTCTGAAACCCCCTTCACATTAAACCTTATTATTCAAATTTGTTTCCTTCTCATTATATGTACTTATTTATTTTATTTTATATGAATGCGCATTCTGGAATAATAAAAGATTTTAAGATGAATGAGTAAAATTTTAAGATAAGTAGGCAGTTTTTCAATTATTCGTTGAGAGAGGATGAAGATTGATTTAAACTATCGTTACTGCTTCAAAGCTTAAATAGTTTTTTGAAATGATAACGTTAACAAATTATAAGTGGGGGGATATTAGTATGAAGAAGTATGTCATCTGCGGAGTTAGTAACCGGGCATTACAAATGTTTATCGGCCCAATTATAAACGAATTTTCAAGAGAAAGTGAGATTGTTGGATTATTGGACTCAGACCCTTACCGATTTACTGTATGTGCAGAAAAATACCCCAACCTAGAAAAAATTCCTACGTTTTCCCCAGAACAGTTTGACAAGATGATTGACCAAACACACCCGGACTATGTGATTGTTGCCGGTAGGGATGATACTCATGTTGATTATATTCTAAGTGCGTTAAGGAAGCAGGTTGATGTGATAACAGAAAAGCCTATGGTGACAAATGCTCAAGATGCATATAAGGTCATGCAGGCAGAAGCAGAAAGTGATGCAAGAGTGATTGTCACATTTAATTATCGTTACAGTCCATACCACCGTAAAATCAAAGAAATGATTCTTGAAGGAAAAGTTGGAAGAATTACATCTATTGATTTAAATTGGTCTATTGATACTTTTCATGGATCTAGCTACTTTAGAAGGTGGAACCGAGATAGGGATATCTCAGGTGGGTTGTCGGTTCATAAATCAACTCATCATTTCGATCTTGTAAATTGGTGGCTGGATCAAAAGCCAGAAGAAGTGTTTGCGTATGGAGGCTTACATTATTTTGGTAAGGAGGGAGAGTTGAATCCTCGAAAAGAAACAAGTCGTTTTTGCGGAACGTGTGATGATCAAAATAATTGTGCTTATTTTAGAAGATGGAATCCACGTAGTGGTTCCAGCAGTTATAGAGATGATCATCTTTTGGCAGGCGTGTATGAAAAAATTCCCTATACGAATTATAGACCTGATGCCTGTATTTATGACGAAGAAATTAGCATTGAAGATACGTATGTGGCCACGGTTAAATATAATAGAGGAAGTTTACTAAGTTATTCAATTAATTTTTCAGCTCCGTATGAGGGATATCGTCTTGCTATTAATGGAACAAAAGGCAGGATTGAAACGACTGAATTCCATGAGCCAACTAGAATCCACTTTAAATATCCAGAACAAACAATTGACTATTTTCCACTTTTTGGTGCAAAAGAAACAATAGAGCTTGTAAAAAATCCTGGAGGTCATGGAGGAGGAGATCCAATATTGCTTGAAGATCTTTTTCTTGGACCTGACCCAACACGTCCATATCCAATTTTAGCTGGTTCAGAAGCAGGTGCCTATTCGATTGCAGTTGGAGAAGGGGTATGGAGATCTGTAAAGGAAAGAAAGCCAATTAATATTAACGAACTTTTGTATCCTTCTAAGAAAGTCATGAACAATCAATAGGAAGTTTTTAAAACATACGAATTCCTTTCAATAGGACTACTCGTATGTTTTTTTGTATGTAAGTAAAATAGTTTCATAAAAAGGCAGACTAGTAAATTTTTAAAATTGGAAATATCTTAAAATTTTAATCAATCATCTTAAAATCTTTAATTACCAAAGAAACCGTTTACATTTACAATTAAAGCAAGAAAGGAGGAAACGATATGAGTTATTCACAAGGGTTTCCTGAAACGGCTGTCGATAGTAAAAAGGTGATTCATAAAAAGAAAATGAAGAAAGAAAAATGGATTCCTTATCTTTTTATTTTACCATCATTCCTCATTATAGTAAGTTTTCTTTTTTACCCTATTGCAACTGTATTCTACTATAGTCTTCAAAATTATGATGTATCTGCACCATACTATAATGGGTTTGCGGGTTTTGATAACTTCGTCAAGATCTTTACACAAGATCAAATGTTTGTCCCGAGTTTAATAAATAGTTTGAAATGGGTTGTAACAGAAGTAGGCCTTCAATTAACATTTGGGATGATTTTGGCTTTACTACTGAATCAAACCTTTAAGTTTAGAGGGCTTGCACGAGCGGTTGCCTTTATTCCATGGGCGATCTCTGGAGTACTTGCTTCGGTTATGTGGTCAATGATGCTAAATGAACATATGGGTGTTATTAATGACATGCTTATGAAAGTTGGTCTAATTAATGAACCAATGGCATTTCTAGCAAGTACATCAACAGCTTTTGGAGCTGTGGTCATCGCCGAATTATGGAGAGGGATTCCTTTCTTTGCCATTACTTTGTTAGCTTCCTTGCAAAGCATACCAAACGAATTATATGAAGCAGCTAGGGTAGATGGTGCTAGTAGATGGAAAACATTTATTTATGTTACGCTGCCGCAATTAAAAAATACAATTGTCTTAACAACTTTACTGAGAGTTGTTTGGGAATTTAATAATGTTGACTTAATTTTTAATTTAACAGGCGGTGGTCCAGCACATGCTACCACTACACTAACGATGTATATTGCTGATTTGGCAGTACATGGAAGTAATTTCGGTTACGGCTCAGCCTTAACTGTTGTATCATTTGGGATTCTATTAATCTTTGCCATCTTGTATTTGAAACTATCTCGTTATGAAAAGGAGTGATTTGAGGGATGTTATCAAAAAATAAAAAATTAGACAAACTCTTAACTCTTTATCTACCTTTAGCGTTGATGCTTAGTTTTACGATGTTTCCAATCTACTGGACAATTAATACAGCATTGAAGCCGGAAGGAGATATTATTCAGCGTCCTCTGCAATATTTGCCGGCCAATCCAACCGTTGAAAACTTTGTCTTTGCCTGGACTAATATTGGGTTTGCAACATTCTTCAAAAATAGTTTAATCGTTGGTTTCTTTACGGTTATTATCGTTCTCATTTGCTCAACTTTATCTGGATACGCTCTTTCTAGATATCAATTTAAAGGGAAAAAAAGCTTCATGCTGATGCTACTCTGTACTCAATTTATCCCTCGGGCAATGATGATCATACCATTGTTTATCATTTTCAAGAATTTAGGATTAATTAGTCATCCTTTATCACTGATTATCACTTATACAGCAGTTGAGATACCTTTTACTACGATTCTAATGGCAGGATTTATTTCTAATGTACCAAAAGAACTGGAAGAGGCTGCTATGATTGACGGCTGTTCAAAAATGCAATCCTTACGTCATGTTGTGTTCCCATTACTGCTACCAGGGATTGTAGCAACAGGAGTATTTACTTTCATTTATACTTGGAACGAATTTTTATTAGCATTAATGCTGACAAATCAACAATCCAAGTTCACACTTCCTGTGGGACTAAGTTCAATGATGGGTGAATTTAACGTGAACTATGGAGCTTTGGCGGCTGGAAGTGTAATCGCTTTAATTCCTGCAGTTATATTATTTGCCTACGCACAAAAGCACCTTGTTAATGGCATGGGTGGAGCTGTAAAAGGCTAATTTTATAAAAATTATTATGGGTAAAATTTTAAGGGGGGCAACATAATGTTTAAGAAAAAATGGACAAATTCTGTTTTAGCACTTTCGATTGCTTCAGGAATGCTACTTGCGGGCTGTAGCGGTGGAGATGAAAAAGCTTCAACACCAAAGGATTCAGGGGGGAATTCAGATGAACCTGTGAAGATTACCTTCTGGGATGAGAATGCAAGTCCAGAACGTACACCTTTATGGGAAGAGGTTATTAAACAGTTCGAGGAATCAAATCCAACGATCGATGTTGAGTATGTTGGAATTCCAAATAAGTCGGCAAAGTCTAAATATGACGCAGCTATTGCAGCAAATGATACACCGGATGTTGGATCTGTTCAAACAACATGGTTGCCAGAGTTCGCCATTCGCGATGCATTACTACCTTTGGATGAGTATTTTAGTAAGTCTGAATTAAAGGATAAAATTAACTCAAACGCAATTGATATTAATAAAAAAATCACACAAGATGGCAAACTTTATGGTATTCCATATGCTCAAAATTTAGATACAATCTGGATTCGTACAGATTGGTTTGAGGAAGCAGGAGTAAAAGAACCAGAAACATTTGATGAGTTTTTTACAGCTGTTGAAAAAATGACGGACAAAGAAAATGGACGCTATGGATATACAATCCGTGGAGGGGCAGGAGGATCTTTTCAACTACAGCGTTTAATGTTTGCTTATAGTGGCTTAGATTATTTTGCTGAGGATGGCACTGTAAACATCAATGACCCTAAACACGTAGAATTCGTTGAAAAATATCTCTCTTATTATGAAAAGTATACTCCGAAGAGTGATATCACAAATGGCTATAAGGAAATGATCGCTGGATTTGATACTGGTGTAGTCGCAATGGTACACCACAATGTTGGTTCTTATGGAGAGCATAAGAAGTCATTGGAAGAAGGGACTTTTAAGACCATACCCCTTCCTAAGACAGAAGATGGTAAATACGTAGCTGAAGGTGGAAACGCTGTCAATGTTGCGGTCTTTAAGAAAACAGAACATCCTGATGCTGCTTGGAAGTTTGTTGAATTTGTTAACTCTGTAGAAGCCCAAAGCTTATGGAATGAGTCTACAGGACAAATCCCAACAAATGCCGATGTATTAGATGATGAATGGGTACAAAATGCACAGCATATCAAGGTAGCATTTGAAGTTTACGAAAATCCTGACACAAAACTTTACGAACCACCTTTCTATTTACCAGACTATCGTTCGATTCTTGATAATATCGTAGATCCTGGAATTCAACAAGTAATGAGTAAAGAAAAATCTGCACAAGAATTTCTGGATGAATGGGCAAAAGCAATTGAAGATTCAAAAACAAAATATGATGAAACGTTTAACAAATAATCGTTAACGTCAAAACATTCATTCAGTGAGGCATTGTCTTCACTGAATGAATCACTTTGGTAGAGATGGTAGATCAATCCACCTTTAAGTTTTTAGTGTTAGGTCATATGAATGGTTTTGACTATTTTTCAAGGAAAATTTTCAAGCAAAGGGGAATGAGTAATGAAAAACACAAAAGAAAAAATGGTAACGGAAACTCCTTTATTAATGGCGGAAAAGGCATGTCAAGCTTTAATGCAAACCTTTCGTCCAGAGGAACTGCCACCAGTCAATGAATTCCATTATCATCAGGGTGTATTTCTGTATGGAATGTATAGAGTCTATCAAGCTACTGGTAAAAAAGAATACTTTAATTATGTGAAAGGCTACTTTGATCACTTAATTGATGAGTATGGAAATGTCCGTTTTGAAAGAGACCAGTTAGACTCTACAATGGCAGGAATTCTCTTGTTTCCATTATATGAAGAAACAAAAGATCAAAGATATATGATTGCAGCGAAACGTTTAAGAAGCGCACTTGATACAATTAACAGAACTTCTGAGAATGGATTCTGGCACAAGGAAAAATATCCTTATCAAATGTGGCTAGATGGACTATTTATGGGTGGACCGTTCATGCTTCTTTATAGCCAGCATTTTCATGAAGAAGAACTAATTCAAACGGTACTTTTACAAGAAAAGCTGATGCGAAAGCACATGATGGATGAAAAAACGGGTCTGCTTTACCATGCCTGGGATGAGAAGAAGGTTCAGCCATGGGCAAATTCTGAAACAGGTTGTTCACCAGAATTTTGGGGGCGTTCCGTTGGCTGGTACGGCACGGCGTTGATTGACTTATTAGAGATCTTAGCTGATAGGAAGAGAGGACAAGAAGAGTTAATTCAATCTCTCCAACATTTTATATCGGCAATAGTAAAATTCCAAGAAGATAAAACGGGTTTATGGTATCAAATTGTTGATAAAGGTGATCTTGAAGACAACTGGTTAGAATCCTCTAGCTCTGCATTGTTCATCTATTTTATAGCAAAAGCTCTTAAACATGGCTATGTTGATGACTCCTATCGCCAAGTAGTAGATAAGGCTTATAAAGGATTATTAGAGCACATGGTGGTAGAAAATGAAACAACACTCACGTTAAGTGGAATTTGTATTGGAACTTCTGCTGGGGTGTATGATTATTATGTTGAACGTCCAACTTCCGAAAATGACTTACATGGAATGGGTGCGTTTATTTTGGGAAGCATGGCGTATTACGATCTTATTAAGGAATGATTTTGGGCAAAACATTTTTAATATCAAGGGAAGTTATGAAACTTTACTTATTTCTTTATGAGGCATAAGTAAAGTTTTCTCTATATTATCAAGGTAAAACATTATTGGATATATTAACTTCTCATAACGAATAGAGAAGCTTCCACACCACGTCAATGGAAGCTTTTGTTTCAACTATAGGAAGGAAGATTTAGAAGGGACTATATATTAAAAATTAAGAAAATTTTGTTTACCGCATACATATTATCGGTTATTGTTGAAGTAGAAGAGAGTCTGACTTCTATTTTTGTTTTTATAGGAGAACATATGTGATGATTATAAAAATAAAGAATTTTATTCGAAAATATCTTTTATACTCGATTAAATCCACGATTAACACTCTCTATTTACCTATCATTATTATTTTTATATCCGTTTCGGGATGGGTATCATCTATGCTTGCCACCGCACAAATTGAAGAAAATGCATATAAAAATGTAAATGATACGATTTTCCAAACAAAAAATTATTTGGATTATATGCTTTCGGATGTTTTTCAGCAACTAGTTTCTGTTTCTAGTGATCCAAGAATTTTAAACTTAGTTGGCATGATAGAGTCAGAAATTAAACCAGAGTATTATGTAGAGATTGACAGGAGCTTACAGCTTGTATATTCCCGCTATAATGTCATACTTGAATCCGTCCTAATAGATCTAAATCAAGGTGAGTTTTTGCTTTATCATAGTGATCATTCCTCTAACCCGTTTGTTCCATATGATCAATATTTTGAACAATATAATGGAAGCAAAGAGGGGTTTTATTGGAGAAATATCCATGAAGATCAAATATTTAATACAAATGATCAAGTGATGTCAGTATTTAGATTAATTGAAACAGCAGATAAAGGAATCATACTATTTAATTTACGGGACGAGTTTTTTGAACAGGTGTTGAACAAATCATTAATTGGAAAAAATGGCTATCTCACCCTTATCAGTCCAAATGGTAATTATGAATCTAAAGTTGTTCAAAAGGAATATCGACTAGATCATGAAACTCTTTCTTCTCTTCAGAATACAAAAAAAGAGAGCGGGCAATTCACTTATGAAAGCGCTACCGGAGAAGATGTAATTGTGATTTATGATACAATCGAGGCGAATAATTGGAAATTAGCAGCAGTCGTACCTGAAAATGAAATTTTAAATAAAGTAGACTATATTAAACATTCCACTGTTTTTTTTATCTTAATGATGGTTGTAAGTGCAATATTTTTAACAAGCTTAGTTGGTAAATATATCTCAAAACCATTTGAAAAAATGGCTGAACACATGCGCACAATTAATAAAAAAAACCTAGAATTTTATGATGAAACATCTGGTCCGGAAGAAATGAAAATTCTTCATAAAGGTTTTAAAGAATTGTTTTACCGAATTCAGACATTAATGGATCAGATCCGATTAGAGCAGGAGGAAAAACGGCAATTAGAATTTGCTGTTATGCATGCCCAAATTAATCCACATTTTCTTTATAATACGCTTTATTCAATTAAAGGTTTATGTGATATGGGTCTTAATAAGGATGCTAGTCAAATGGTAAGTGCTCTCTCAAGCTTTTTCCGGATCGGTATAAGTAAGGGGAAAGAGATTATTTCTATTAAGGAAGAGATTGAACATATTGAGCATTATTTATTCATTCAGGAAATGCGTTATGGTGATGACTTCTCTTACGAGGTTAGCATTGATCAAGAAATTCAATCATATAACATTATTAAACTTTCATTGCAGCCGCTAATTGAAAATGCTATTTACCACGGTGTTAAACAAAAAAGAGGTCAAGGTAAGATTATAATTAGGGGTTTTCAAACAGATGAAACGATTTGCTTAGAGGTTGCTGATAATGGAAATGGAATCAATAAAGAAAAATTAATAGAAATTTCAAGAGAAATGGAAGCTTCCTTTCAAGAAAAAAAGAGTTATATTGGGATAGGACTAAAAAGTGTGAATGAACGTATTAAAATTCACTTTGGAAAAGAGTACGGTTTATCGATTTCCAGTGAGCCTGCTAAAGGGACAGTGGTGAGTATTATTATTCCCAAAACAAAAGGGGAGATGAACGAGAATGTATAAGTTGATTGTTGTTGAAGATGATCGCATTATTCGGCGGGGAATTTGTCAGTCAATCAAATGGGAAGACCATGGTTTTATTGTTGCAGGGGAAGCAGGAGATGGCGAGGTAGCACTCGATTTAATAAGAAAAGAGCAGCCGCAAGTTGTCATATCTGATATTAATATGCCATTTATGGATGGATTAGAAATGGGGAACAAAATAAAAGAAATTAGTCCGAAAACAAGAATTATTTTTCTATCAGGATATGAAGATTTCAAATATGCTCAACAAGCTATAAAACTCAAAGCGTTTGATTATTTATTAAAGCCAGTCGATTCAGAGCAATTGCTTAACAAAGCCAAAGAAGCAGCGTCAGATTGGGAAATGGCGACGAGAGAAGAAATGAAAATCAAAGAATCCTTGCCATATCTTCAACAAAAATTTTTTCAAAGGCTGATAAATGATGGAGATCAGCGAATAGACGTGGAGAAAGAATTAGCTGAGTTAGGAGTTGAACTAGAGGGACCATATTATGCTGCTATTCTTATTCATTCTTCTATTCGTTTAGATGAAGAAAGGAAAAAAAGCCTCATAGATATCAGTTCCTCTCTTTTCTCAAATGGAAGTTTTAGTGTAGTAAGAATTGATTCAAATGAGTGTACTGTTTTTTTATCACTAAAAGATGAAGGTGATGTAAGGAAAGGACAGTTAGCTCAAAAGATAATTGAGTCCTTAAATTTTGTAGAAGATGCTGTCACAATTACGCTTGGTCGATCATACCCAAATGTATTTGAAATCGGAAAGTCTCTAGTAGAAACCCGATTAGCGATGGATTTAAAACATATTATGGGAAAAGGTAAGGTTTTTTCTTTTGAAGATACCGTATCAAGTAAAGAAGAAAAAGAGTGCTTAAAAGAGCTAGAATCAGAGTTAGAAAGTCAGATTAAATTAGGTATACCTGATAAGGTAAGTGAGGCACTTGATCAACTAAATAAAGCAATTGTTGAAAGGAAGTCATTGCCATTAACTGATTTAAAAATCCTTGCTTTAAAGTTTAGTACGATGCTCTTTTTTGAAGTTGAGAAGTGGAAACAAGAGGAGCTAAAGAGCTTTAACACATCTGACGTTTATCAAGATATCCTCAAAATGGAAACCCTTTCAGAAATGATGAAAATTCTTAACAGCCTTATTTTTCAATGGCGCAAAGAAATGAATAAAAAAGATGATAAAAATCACTTTAGCCATGTTGACCAAGCGATTAAATATATCAAGCAACATTTCCATGATAGTACGTTAACACTAAAAAAAGTTGCTGAGTATATCCATGTTAGCACTCCATATTTAAGCAATTTATTTAAACTCGAAAAAGGGTTTAATTTTGGAGACTATTTGTTGGAAATAAGGATGAAGAAAGCGATGGAAGAATTGCGAGAAGCTGATATAAAAACGTATGAAGTATGTGAAAAAGTCGGCTATAACAACCCACAATATTTTAGTATTTGTTTTAAAAAATTCACTGGTTATACTCCTGCCGAGTATAAAAAGCAGTTTAAATAAAATGACTAAGTAAAGAACATTAGCTATGAAAGAGAAGTTGGTCAATGTAAACCAATTAGTCTTTCCTGCTGATGTTTTTTTAGTTTAGAAGAAGCTTTTCAACCTTAAGGTAATCAAACATAATTCGCTGTTTATTTTTAAAGAATATATAAAAATACTAAACAATCATCTTAAAATATTGAATATAAAATGTAAGCGTTTTCCTTTAAAATGAAGTTTACTGATGGAAAGCAGAGGTGATGCGATTGTAACTCTTTCGGACTTTCTTTTTCTCTAAGCCAGATTAAACTCTAACCATAACGGAAGGGGGAATAAAATGATTGGCAAGGAGTTTTCTTCAGAAATCAAGGAGTTTTTTGATGAAAAGACAGGAAACATTGTTAAACAGTTAACATCTGATGGCTCTAATAACTTCCATTTTTATTTTACTGATAACTCTTTTTGTAAGGGTGATCAAGAAATCTATTTTTTATCGGATCGTTCATCTGAATGGCCTGAAGTCTATAATCTTTTTAAAATGAACTTAAGTAATGGGAAAATGCAGCAGTTAACGGATGAATTAAAGGGCATCACCCCCAGCTTTCATACGAAAACTCCTGATGGTGACATAGTCGTATATGTAACAGGAAATTCACTTAAAAAGATAGAGATTTCAACACTCAAAACCACAGTGCTTTATGAAGAAAAACTAGGTATTCAATTAGGACACCCTCATATTTCTGCGGATAAAAGGTATGTTGGTATGGCTCGGAATGAAGTTGTTCCGATAGAAAGAGGGGCTAATTATAAGGGCTTTAAAGAAACAATGTATGGAATAAAAAAAGGTTGGATTACATTGATCAGCATGGATGGGAAAGAGGTTTTTGATGTTTTTGAAGATACCCATTGGCTTGGGCATTTTCAGTTTTCTCCAATAAATAGTAGCTTGGCAATATTTTGTCATGAGGGACCGTGGAATCTTGTTCATCAACGGATTTGGCTATTAGATCTTCGTTCACGTTCACCTAAGCCCCTTTATAGGCAAGGGGAAGATGATTGTATCGGCCATGAATTCTGGACCAGTGATGGGAAAATCTTTTTTGATAATCGCCGTAAAGGTCATGATGGTACGATTACGATTCATAAAACACAGGCAACCATTCAGAATGCACCTTTATCGGGTCAGATTCCATTTGTGGGATTAGCCGATGATAAAGGAAACTTAATTAAACAAATAGATTTGCCTTTTTACTGCAATCACTATCATAGCAATTATAACAATACCCTGTTAATTGGTGATGAAGTCGATGATTTAGTTTTAATAGATTTATCAGGAGAGAAGGCGACCATTAAAACGTTATTTTCTCACAATACGAGTTGGAACACTCAAAAAACTCACTGCCATCCTACCTTCAGCTGGAACAATGAATTGATTTTATTTACTTCTGACCGCGAAGGAGCATGTAATCTTTACTTAATTGAATTACCTAAGTAAATAAGGAGTGATACTATGTTTAAATATGGAAAAAGCATTGAGGCTATTTCTGTAGATGAAGGGGTACAACGGAAGCTTTTAGGCTACGGAGGAAGCCTGATGATGACAGAGGTAGCCTTTAAAAAAGATGCTGTTGGAAGCAACCATTCTCATCCTCATGAACAGGTGAGTTATATCATTCAGGGAAGTTTTGAGTTTAATCTGAATGGAAATGTCCAAATTGTTGAAAAGGGAGACAGTGTCTACATCCCAGCAAACACACTTCACGGTGTAAAAGCTCTTGAGGACGATTGCATTATTTTAGACGTTTTTACACCACAGCGCGAAGACTTTTTAGAAGAAAAGTAAACGAAACCAGAGGGGATAGGTGTAATCTATGAAAAAGGCAATTAGTACAATGTTAGCAGCATCTTTATTCAGTTTTGGTCTTTCTTCCGTGTCGGCTGCTTCAAACGATTTAGGAAAAGAAGTTTTGCAATCAAAGGATGGCTGGGCCTCTTATGGAAATGGGACAACAGGTGGAAGTCAAGCTGATGAACATCATATTTATACTGTAACAAATAGAGAAGAATTGATTCGAGCACTAGGCGGTGACAATAAGACGAACGGTCAGAATCTTACACCGAAGATCATCTATGTAAAAGGAACAATCGAGCTTAATGTAGATGAACATAATAATTTAGTTGGACCAGAATACTATGCTAATGGGACAGGGTATGATTTTAATGATTACCTTGAGGCTTATCATCCTGAAACATGGGGTTATGAAGAGGAAGTAGAAGGTAATCTTGAGGATGCACGTGCTGGGGCTCAACAAAAACAAAAGGAACAAATTGTTATTAATGTTGGTTCAAATACATCGATCATCGGAATTGGCAATGATGCCAAGATAATTGGGGGAAGTCTTATCTTAAGTAGAGTGGAAAACATCATTATACGCAACATAGAGTTTGAAGCACCGCGTGACTTCTTTCCACAATGGGATCCAACAGATGGAACATATGGTGAGTGGAATTCTGAGTATGATAATGTATCGATCACCAATGGAACTGAAAACGTATGGATCGATCATAATACATTTACTGACGGAGAACATACAGACGCTTCTTTTGGAAAATATTTTGGCCGTACCTACCAACAGCATGATGGATTGTTAGATGTAACGAACGGTTCAAACTATGTGACTATATCGTATAACAAGTTTGAAGATCACGATAAAGTGATGTTAATTGGGTCGAGTGACAGCCGAACGACAGACAAGGAAAAGTTAAAAGTAACAATCCACCATAATTATTTCAAAAATCTAACTCAGCGTTTACCCCGAGTACGATATGGGGAGGTACACGTTTATAACAACTATTATGAGTTTACAAATAACTCTGACTACAAATTCGATTATGCACTAGGCGTAGGAGTTGAATCGAAAATTTATGCAGAAAACAATTTCTTCAACTTTGATTATGATGTAGATCCTGCTAGTATTATTCACTATTGGAAAGGAACATCTATCTATGAAGAAGGTACATTCATAAATGGAACTAGCAAGACAAATAGGGTAGACCTAGTTAAAGCCCATAATCAAGGAAATGAAGTGCAATTAAATGAAAATGTAGGCTGGAAACCATCCTTATACACGAAGTTTCATCCAACCCAGGCTGTTCCTGCCCTTGTAAAGGCAAAAGCGGGTGTAGGGAAAGTAGATTAATATCCTAAATTAGAAGACCCGTACAGCTATGCTGACGGGTTTTTTGAGTGCTTGGAAGAATATTTAATTAATGGTAGTTCTATCTCTGTTGTGTTGGATATACATAAGGATATAGATGTTTGTTATAATAAAGTCAAGCCAAATATTGGAGGTATTTGAATTGGATAGTAAAATTCAGGAAAAAATAAGAAATTTTCTAGTAGAAAAGATTTCTCCAAATTTAATTTACATATTTGGTTCGACAGTAAAAGGAACAGCGAGTAAGAAAAGTGATATTGATATAGCATATCTTTCTAACCAAAAGATGGATGAATACGAGACCTTTATGTTAGCTCAAGAACTAGCTAGTAAAATAAATATTGATGTAGATTTAATTGATTTAAGGAAAGCTTCAACTGTATTTCAAAGTCAAGTTGTTAGTACAGGTAAGGTTATCTACTGTTTAAATGATGAAGTTAGAATGAATTTTGAAATGATGACCTTAAAAATGTATGCAAAATTAAATGAAGAACGGCAAAGTATTATTGATAAAGTAGAGGAAAGTGGGTCTGTTTTCCATGAAGAATGACGTTGTTTTGAATAAGATAAGTATAATTGAACGATGTGTAAAGAGAGTTTGTCAAGAATATGAAAATAACCCAGAAAATCTAAAAAATTTTACAAAACAAGACTCTATTATACTCAACCTGCAACGTGCATGTGAAGCAAGTATTGATTTGGCAATGCATATAGTTGCTGAAAAGAAACTTGGTTTACCACAAAGCAGTCGAGAAGCTTTTACATTACTGGAAAAGGCAAATATCATTACTCCCTCCCTTGAACAAAGAATGAAAGCAATGGTAGGATTTAGAAATATTGCTGTCCATGATTACCAAGAGATAAACTTAGTTATCTTACAAAAAATTGTAGAAGAACATCTACTAGATTTCACGGACTATACTAAAACCTTATTACGATAAATAGTACTGTTATTATTTTGAGAAAACGGATGCAAATGAAACGTCATAAACCTCCTTTTTACAAAAGTAGGTGAGACGTTTTTATTTTTTTATCTATGAACCTATAGTAATTGGAATGGATTTATGCACAGTGCGAATGTTGGTGCATACTATTATGATCTCTTTACAAAAAACTTATCATTTTTTTAAAGGCTACTCTAAATCTATTTTTCAATATATGTAGTTTGAATATAACTAAGAAAGGGTAAGAGTTATCATATCAATTTTTCATTTGATTTCCCTCCTGATAAGGAAGCTTTTGCAAATATGTCTCTCCAAATTAAGCTTTTCTACCACGATTAGAAATTTTATTGCAATTTGTATTAATATGCAGTCAATATGAGCGGTAAGGATAGAAAAATTCTATAGAGAGCTGGAGTTCAACAAGAAAATTGTAATAAACATACTGATTTATGTTTATTTATAAACATCTTAATCTAGAAAAATTTGCGATATATCTTAAGCTAGGACATAATTAATAGTTGAAAATATCATATGAGGTGAAAATTTGTGAACAAAGTTAGTTCAGTTTTTTGGTACGCACTCGCGATTTGTGTTGTACTAGTTGTTTGGGGAGCGGTGTCTCCAGAGCATTTACAGACTTTGACGTCAAATCTAACGTCGTATATATCAGAAGCCTTTGGGTGGTACTATTTATTACTCATCATGTTGTTACTAGCTTTCTGTATATATTTAATGTTTTCCAGGTTTGGAAAAATCAAATTGGGTAAAGAAGATGAAAAACCGGAATTTAGTAAACTTTCATGGTTCGCGATGTTATTTAGTGCAGGAATGGGGATGGGATTGGTTTTTTGGACGACTGCTGAACCTATTTCTCATGCGTTTAAAAGTCCGCCGAGATTTGAACCTGGTTCTGATGAGGCGATCAAACAATCGCTGCAATATTCCTTTTTTCATTGGGGAGTTCACGCCTGGGCAGTATATGGCGTTGTTGCGTTAGTTTTAGCTTACTTTAAGTTTCGTAAAGGATATCCTGGATTAATAAGTGCAACACTTATACCTATATTCGGCGAAAGAAGAATGCGTGGTATGCTGGGGAAATTAATTGATACTCTTGCAATCTTCGCTACAGTCGTAGGTGTCGCTTCCACTCTTGGTTTCGGTTCAGCGCAAATTAACGGTGGATTAGCTTATCTATTTGATACGCCAAACAATTATGGGATGCAGTTATTAATTCTTGCCATTTCAACCGTACTGTTTATCTTCTCAGCATGGTCAGGAATTGGAAAAGGGATAAAATATTTGAGTAATATCAATATGGGTCTGGGGTTTGCTCTTCTGTTAATCCTGTTCATTGTAGGTCCAACACTATATATCCTGAATATGTTTACAACAACACTTGGTGGATATATTACCAATTTCTTTGATATGAGTTTCCGTCTTTCTCCACTAAATGAAGATGGTCGTTCGTGGATTGATGGCTGGACGATTTTTTATTGGGCATGGTGGGTTTCATGGGCACCTTTTGTAGGGATCTTTATCGCCCGTGTGTCTAAGGGAAGAACTGTTAAGGAATTTTTATTAGGTGTTCTTATTGTCCCGGCACTCGTTTGCTTTATCTTTTTTGCTGTATTCGGTGTATCCGCCTTGAATATCGAGCAAAATGGAATTGATGCTATTTCTAAGTATTCTCTTGAAACCACCACATTTGGGGTTCTCCAGCATTACCCACTTGGAGATTTTATGGCATTCTTAACAATAGTCGTTATTGCGATCTTTTTTATCACATCAGCTGATTCAGCAACATTTGTTCTAGGGGTGTTAAGTACAGGGGGATCAATTAATCCGGCAAATCCGGTTAAGGTCACTTGGGGACTTGCAATGTCTGCGATGGCAGCTATAATTGTTTACTTTGGCGGCACGCAGGGGCTGCAGAATATGCTAATTATTGCTGCTCTTCCGTTTTCTGTCGTGATGATCCTGATGTGTGCTTCCTTTTATAAGGCAGCCCATCAGGAAATTGAAAAAAGAGTAAAAATAAAGGAAAAGAAGAAAAGAGAACCAACGAGTAGTCAAATAATAAGTTAATGTTGTCTAATAATGTACCACCTTAAGAAGGCTACTTTGATCAGCTGTTAGCTAAAATAAACATAATTTCAAGTTACATTCTTAATTCTATAGGGTATAAAGTAGAAAGCTTCAATTCTCAGTTTAAAAGAATTGAAGCTTTTTTATTGTATGAGATAAGTAAACTTATAAAGAAAATTGACCTTTACTGTCTCTTGCACTTGAAGATAAATTCACCAATATGCCTGCTGAAAATAACATGAATACTAGTGAGGAACCACCATAACTGATAAAAGGTAGAGTTATCCCTGTAATAGGGATTAACCCTGAAACAGCACCTAAATTGAAAATTACTTGAATCATGATTTGAAAAGTAAGACCAATAGCTAATAATTTAGGAAAAGCGTTTGTATGTTTCCTTGCAGTAGATACCCCACGAAGCATGATAAATAAATATAAAATCGTTACGAATAATAATCCAAATATGCCTAGTTCCTCCAAGATAACAGCCATAATAAAGTCTGTATGAGCTTCAGGAAGATATCCTAGCTTTTGGATACTATTACCTAAACCTCTTCCCAACACCCCTCCGGATTCAATTGCATAAAAGGACTGTATTAATTGGTATCCATCACCTAGTGGGTCATCAAAAGGGTTTAGGAAGGACATTAGTCTTCGTAAACGATATGGTGCTGTTATAGCAAAAAAACTCACACCTACTAGTGCTGAACTGCCTAAAATAAACAAGTGTATTTTCCTCACACCAGAACATAAAAGAATAATACCACAGGTGAGAAGAATGGAAGTAGCTGTTCCTAAATCCGGTTGCTTTAGTATTAATAGAAAAACAGATGCCAAAACAAAAAGCGGAGGTAAAACACCTCTATTAAAGTCATGCAGGTAAGTTTGTTTTTTAGCATAAATGTAGGCGAAGTAGATAGCCATTAGTAGTTTGACAGCTTCAGAGGGCTGTATAACGAATATCCCAAGCTGAATCCATCTCTGAGAGTTATTTCGCTCCACTCCAATACCTGGAAATAACACTAACAATAACAACATAATTGAGAGCATGACGAATAAAGGGCTAAGTTTTCCATACAATCGATAGGGTAAGATTGAATTAATAATAAAAACAATAGAACCTATCAAAAACCACCGAAGTTGTTTTGAAAAGAAATAGGTAGGATCTTGATATTTAATTATTCCTATTGGGTAACTCGCACTATAAACCATGATGAGCCCGAACATACATAACATAAGAAAAGCAAAAAATAATGGAAAATCTACTTTTCTAAAATATTTTAAGACCATTTAACCACCTACTTGTATCGGTTTTAATATGAATTCATGCTTAACTAAACATATAATTTCTTGTTCGAATATTGACACTTAAAACTAATCCAATCGCAATCATATTGGTTAGCAGTGCACTTCCTCCATAACTCACAAACGGCAGGGCTAATCCGGTAATCGGCATCATACCAATAGTCATTGCTATATTTTGAAATGTTTGAAAGCTTAATAGCCCAACAGTTCCTATACATATATAAAATCCATAAACACTATTTGAATGGATAGCAATCTTGATAATTCGATACATTAATAAGAAGTACAAGCTAATAAAAATACTAGCTCCAATAAATCCAAATTCTTCCCCGATAACAGAAAAAATGAAGTCTGTATGTGCTTCAGGTATTCTTCCACTTTGTACTTGTATTCCTTGGTTATACCCTGTTCCGGTAAGCTGACCTGACCCTATACCTTGAATTGCTTGTATCAATTGATAACCAAAACTAGATGCATATTCATAGGGACTTAACCAGCCATATATCCGATCTAATTGGTGAGGTTTTATAATTTTGATAAATACACTAAAAAAATGATTGTGTAGGTAAACTAACAAAAAAATGAATCCCATAATATTAGCAGATAAAAAAAGGATCATGAGATAGGAAATTCGTGAAACAATTAGTAAAGTATAGAATACGGCTCCGATGACTAGAGCAGACCCTAAATCAGGCTGAACTAGAATTAAATAGAAGGGGATAATAGTAATGAGAATTAACTTTAAGGTGATCGGTATACTAGCCTTAAATGAAAGTCTTTCGTTATCGGATTTATTTAAGATCGCTGCAGAGAATATGATTAAGAACACCTTCATAAATTCAGAGGGCTGTAACTCAAAAAGCCCTAAATTGATCCAACGTTGTGAACCATTTTTGTATGTACCGAAAAAATGGACGATAATTAACAAAAAGATACAAAATACATATAAAGGTTTAGCCATTCGTTCAAGAAGTTCAAAATCAAATGAAGCCACACTTACCATGACAATTATTCCAATGACATACCATATTGCCTGTCTCTTCACAAAGTAAAAGGGATCATGTGTTTGATACTGACCCGAGCCACTATACACTGCCAACAAACTAAAAATAAATAATCCAAATAAGATAAATAATAAGTAGTAATCAATCTGGTTTTCTTGTTGTTTCAAAACTATTCAGCCCTTTTTTCATTAAACTATTACAATATTTTTTCTTGAAAGTAGATCGCCAAACAATAAGTAACGCTAGACTAGTAATTAATGTAGATTCATAAAGTTGATCACAAAATGCAAGTAAGTGATGATCATAGGAAATAATAGACTATAAGCACGTTTCACTATAAAAGAGTGTTGACAAAATGTCAACGAAATAGATTTACTTTTGTCAACAAACCTTTTTGAATTAATTGAGTAAAGGTTAACATGAGCATCTTAACGATCATTATTTAGAGTGCACTATAAAAAAACCTGGATTATATGTTGACAATTTGTCAAATAATATATATATTGCTTATAGATTTGTTGACAAACATTGTCCATTGCTTCTACATAACCCTGATTGAAAGGATAGAAAAAATGTCAGATAAAAATATAGAAAACGAACTTGGACTATTATTGAAGAAATTATTAAAAGAAAGATCGATTTCGATGAGAAAACTTAGTGAACTTACAGAAATTGACACAGCAACAATTTCGAGGATTGTTAATGGTAAACGGAAGGCAAAGCCTGAACATTTACAAAAGTTTTCTGAATGTTTTGGAGTACCTATCTCTGATTTTTTTATTGCTGCAGGGTTCCAAAATGAAGAAAAAAAGGAACTAGATCAGCCAGATATCTTTATGTCTGTTGAGAATATTCAAAGCTTACTTGAGTCCTCTAATGTTATGGAGAACAAGTTTAGTATTGGTGAGGTTGAACAGCAATTAGCTAATTTTGAAAAATATGTGCAGACAGAAGAGGGGAAAGAAAATATTTTGGAGAGCTTTACTGATAAGCTGAAAAAAACTGGGAGCATTGGTCCCTTCATAAATCAACTAAAGGATTTGTATGAAAAATTCCGGTTTAAAAAGGGAACACCTAAGGAATTAGTCATGATTGGGAGTGCATTAATCTACTTTATTGTATCAGTGGATGTTATTCCGGATTATATTTTTCCGCTTGGATATATTGATGATGCAATGGCTATTCAGATCATCACAAACGTCCTAAAGATAAAGTCGTAAGTATCGGTCCAAGAGATATAAAACGGATTGTTACTAGTAATGAATAATCGGTACTTTAAGTAATAACTTTTGATATTTTTTTACGTGTATTGGTGTAAAAACGCAGAAGTAGGTGTGAAAGATGGAGAGGACTAGTCGAAGAAAGACGCGTAAGAGAGGGAAAAGGATATTTCTAATTATTTTTATTATATTGTTTGGTTGTGTAAGTGCTTATGCAACGTATCAATATAAACAAGGGCTTTCACTTGCTAGTGATGGGAAATTTCTCGAAGATGCTGAGCAAGTTTTTCATGGTGAAGATGTAAAGTTAGGAAAAATCAATGTACTCTTATTGGGGAGTGATTCCCGTGGTGAAGTAAATGCTAGAACTGATACAATCATGATTGCCCAATATGATCAAAAGGCACACGAATCAAAGTTAATTTCTATTATGAGAGACATTTATGTAACGATACCAGGACATGGTAAGCAAAAAATAAATGCTGCTTATGCATTTGGAGGACCAGAACTTCTTAGACAAACAATAAAAGAAAACTTTCAGATCGATATAAACTACTATGCTGTGGTTGATTTTGAGGGATTTTCTAAGATCGCAGATGTTCTAGCGCCAGGTGGGATTGAGGTAGATGTCCCTTATGAAATGTCTCATGGTATTGGGATAACAATAGAGCCAGGGACACAAATTCTACATGGTAAAGAACTGCTAGGATATGTAAGGTTTAGGCATGACCGATTAAGTGATTTTGGTCGAGTTCAAAGGCAGCAAGAAATAATTGGAAAACTAAAAGAGGAATCTTTAAGCATTGGGACGATAATAAAGCTTCCGAAGCTTTTGGGTGTAATTGATCCTTATGTGGATACGAATATGGATTCGATAACCTTGTTAATGTTAGGAAAAGACTTAATTAAAAATCAATCAAATGACTTAACAACATTACGAATTCCTGTGGACGGCTCCTATACAAATGAGCGATATAATAATGTAGGTGCAGTTTTAAATATTGACCTTGAGGAAAATAAGTCTGCTATTGATCAATTTTTATCATCATAAGCAAATAGCTCGCGGTGTAGGCTATAAAGGAATTAGAAGATTCTGCAACTACATAAAAGGAGAGGAGCCAGAACTCCCTCGTTTTTTTACATATAGAACATGTTTGACTCTTAATTGTGTGTCAAACATGATATGGATTTTATTCGTTTGATTTTTTATACACCCTTCTCGCTAATTCCTCAAGAATATAAATAACTGGAATTTGAGTTGTAATATTTGAAGTATCATAAAATTCCTCAGTTACGTAGTAGGATACATTTTTATCTGATAGTTTGGCAATTGTCGATTGTTCGTTGTTGGTAATGCTTAGAATTTCACTATTTTTTTCTTTCAACTTGTGAATGTGAGGGATCGTATACTCGTTTTCTCCAGACACGGACAAAGCAATGGTAATACTGTTTGTTAAGTTAGCATGAATGGGCATGTACCAATCTTTTAAGTATGTAGAAAACTTTCCTAAGCTCGAGAAATATCTAGCGCCGTATTCGGCAAGTGTTCCTGAACTGCCTATCCCAATGAAATATACATGGTTTGCTTGAAAAATAAAATCGGCGGCATCGTCTAGCTTAGATGTGAAATTATCATTTTGAGTACGCTCAAAAAACTCAGCTAACACATACTGGCCGCTTTTGATGGTTGTTTCTTTCTTTTCATCAATTAATAGCTTTAGTTTTACTTTAAACTCTGAAAAGCCTTCGCAATTTAACTTCCTGCAAAAACGCATGATGGTTGAAGTGGACACGTGTGTCTCATCAGCGAGGTCACGGATACGCATATAAATGACTTTTTCTTTATTATGCATAACGTATTTGTAAACCAACATCTCTAGCTCATTGAATGTTGCAATTACCTCATTTGTAAACAAATATTTCTCTCCCTCCATGTGAATTTTCATTAGCTATTATACTTCAAAAGAGAAACACAGTGTTATTTTTATGAAACAAATGTCTTTAGTTGAAAACAAATCTAACGCTTTCAAAACTATATTGAACTTGTTTGCCATGACACTTCGTTCCTTCTGATAAAGTAGGACAAAAGCTTGGATGAAGTACTTGAAGCGCATAAGAGTACTTACCAAAGTTTTTTCAGTTGTATAAGAAAAGGCCTATGCGCAAGCATAGGCCTCTTAAATATCCCTATAGTTGATTGTCATTTATCCTAAAACATGCGATGTGCCTTTGCATTTCCTCTTGCTCTAATGGTATTTTGTGTAACTTGTGTTTCACCATTCACTTGAGAATTTAAATGCTTACGACTTGTCCATCTATGGTGAAATAACTGAGATTGTTGATCTAATTGATCTTTGTAGCTCATTATTTTATCACCTCGTATTAGGATAATGATATTCAAGGGAATATCACTAGTTATGTTTCGCCAAACGAGAAGAAATTATGTATGAGTTATTATTTAAAACGAGCCTCTGGATAGGACAAGAAATAAAGCTAATAATATAAATGGGTTGAAAATTCCGTTTTTCTAAAGTGGTTACAGGATTTCTTTTATATAAAAAACATCAATTCTTGGAGGAATTGATGCCTGTTCTTTCTTATTGTGGGCTTTTGGATTTTTCTATACTGTTTTTATAAAGTAATCAAAGAAAGTAATTAGTTCTACTCCTTGTGCTTCTCAATAGGAATAAAGTTCAAAATTTCCTTTGTTTCAAAGCTGTCAATGAGTCTATTTTGCCATTCGTAATATTCCATTCTCTCCTCGAGCTTTTTGACATCTTTTTGTGCATGCTCTCGGGTGTCTTCAGAAGTATCTGGATCAGCAATGAGTTCTTGTAGGTTAGCTATTGATTTTTCCATCGCACTGCTATTCGTCGTAATGGCCGTTCTCCATTTAATTGAAAAAAAGTCAAAAAAGCACTGATACCAATCTTCTTTGATTGTGTACAAATCCTTTCTTTCTCCTTTTACCCAGACCTTTTCCACCATATTTAAATCGAGTAAGCTTCTAACTGAATTACTCATACTTGTTTTACTCATTCCGAGTTCTTCCTTCATATCATCAAGTGTAAGCGGTTTATCTGAAAAGAATAGGAGACCGTATAACCGCCCGGCAGAAGGGGTGATACCGTAAAGGTTCATATTTTGAGCAATTGCATCTATAACCACATTTCGGGTTTTGTTTAATGATTCACTATCTTTCAAAAGATTCACATCCTAAAATGTTTTTATTCATATTTTAATTCTACACTACCCATTAATAAATAAAATGTAAAGGGTTCCTTTACAGAACAATAGGGAGTATTTTGGAGTAATTATAAGCAATCTGTATGTGTAGTACATACAGTTATTTCTGTACGTACTATACATACAATAAACATAATATATACTGTTTGAACTATACTGAATGTTCAGTTTATAATTAAGAAGTCCTAAGAGACAGATAAAAAGAGGTGAAAGAATGGAAGAAAATAGTATAAAGATTAAGGTCAATGAGGTTACGAAGATCTTTGGTAAATCTTCAAAAAAGGCTTTGCAATTAGTTAAAGAAGGAAAATCAAAGGAACAAATTTTAAAGGAAACAGGTTCAACAGTTGGAGTTAACCGAGCATCCTTTGAAGTAAAATCAGGTGAGATCTTCGTCATTATGGGGTTATCAGGAAGTGGTAAATCTACCTTAGTTCGATTGCTTAACCGACTGATTGAACCAACATTAGGTCAGGTTCAAATTGACGGTAAAGATGTCGTCAAGATGAATAAGGAAGAATTAAGAGAAGTACGAAGAAAGAAAATCAGTATGGTTTTTCAGAAGTTTGCGTTATTTCCACATAAAACAGTCCTTGAAAACACAGAATACGGATTAGAAATTCAAGGTGTAGTCAAGGAAGAAAGAAGTGAAAAAGCCTTAGAGGCACTTGAATTAGTTGGATTAAAGGGCTATGAAAATCAATACCCTAGTCAACTAAGTGGTGGAATGCAGCAACGTGTTGGACTGGCGAGAGCACTGGCAAATGATCCTGATGTGCTTTTAATGGATGAAGCTTTTAGCGCATTGGATCCATTGATTCGAAAAGACATGCAGGATGAGTTGCTAGAGTTACAATCTAATATGGAAAAGACAATTGTCTTTATTACCCATGATTTAGATGAGGCCCTTCGTATCGGCGACAGAATTGCCCTTATGAAGGATGGTAACATCGTACAAATAGGAACACCTGAAGAAATATTAATGAGTCCTTCCAACGAATACGTCGAGAGATTCGTAGAAGACGTTGATCTTTCTAAGGTACTAACAGCACAACATGTTATGAAGCGGGCAGAAACTGTTCAAATCGATAAGGGTCCACGTGTAGCCCTTAAATTAATGAAGACTTTAGGGATTTCATCTATTTATGTTGTAGATAAACAGCAGAAACTTCTTGGTGTGATTACAGCAAATGATGCATCAAAAGCGGCTGAACAAAATCAATCAATAGAATCCTTCCTAGAAAAAGACATAACGGTTGTTGAAACGGAAACGTTACTAATTGATTTGTTTGAAAAGGTTTCAACTGCAACCATTCCTGTTGCGGTTACTGATGAAAAAAATCGCTTAAAAGGAATCCTGATTAAGGGTGCTGTAATTGGTGCACTAACAGGTAACGAACAATATATCAATGAGGTTGTTGAACCTGAAGCACCCCATGCTAAGGAGGTGATGTAAGATGGAAGGACTTTTACCGAAGCTTCCCTTAGCTGATTGGATTGATGCTTTAGTTGATTGGATGACAAATACCTTTGGTGGTTTATTTGATGGTATTTCTACTGGGGTAGACTTTTTTGTTGAAGGTATTGTTGCAGGATTAGGCTTTATTCCTTCTATTATATTAATTATTCTTTTGAGTTTACTAGCTTGGAAGGTTTGTAATATAAGAATTGCATTATTTGCATTACTAGGCTTATTTCTTATTGATAATTTAGGGTACTGGGAAGAAATGTTAGAAACACTCGCTCTTGTTTTAACAGCAGTGCTGATTTCTGTTGTGATTGGAATTCCAGTTGGTATATGGGCATCACAGAGTGAAAGGGTAAGACAATTCGTTACACCGATCCTTGATTTGATGCAGACGATGCCAGCTTTCGTTTATTTACTACCAGCCATCTTTTTCTTCAGTATAGGCGTAGTCCCAGGGGTTGTGGCATCTGTTATTTTCGCGATGCCGCCAACAATTCGTTTAACGGTCCTCGGAATCAAGCAGGTACCAGCAGATTTAATTGAAGCAACAGAAGCATTTGGTTCTACAACGAAGCAAAGACTCTTAAAGGTGCAACTGCCATTGGCCATGCCAACAATTATGGCCGGGATTAATCAAAGTATCATGCTAGCTTTATCGATGGTTGTTATCGCATCCATGGTTGGTGCTCCAGGGCTTGGTACAGAGGTTTATCGTGCTGTTACACAAATAAAAACAGGTGTAGGGTTTGAAGCTGGTTTGGCAATAGTTGTTATTGCTATTTTGCTAGACCGCATCACTCAAAATATAGGTAAGAAAAAAGAAGGGGGAACAGTTTAATGTTTAAAAAATTACTAGGAGTTACATCGGCATTAACACTAACGCTAGGTTTAGCAGCGTGTGGAGGAAATGAAACGAGTGGATCAGAATCTTCAGAGTCAGAAGGTTCAACAGCATCGGTAGGGGAACAAGTAGACTATGAGATTGTGGGTATTGATCCAGGTGCGGGACTTATGAAATTGACTATTAATGATGTATTACCTGAATATGGTTTAGATGATTGGGAAGTAGTAGAGGGTTCAGGTGCGGCTATGACTGCAGCTTTGAAAAAAGCATACGATAATGAGGAGCCAATTATCGTTACAGGCTGGAGCCCACACTGGAAATTTGCAAGCTATGACTTAAAATACTTAGAAGATCCAAAAGGTATTTATGGTGGAGCTGAAGATGTTAACACAATTGTTCGTCTTGGGTTAAAAGAAGACCAACCTGATGCATATAAGCTTCTTGATCAATTTAACTGGGAACCAGAACATATTGAAACAGTGATGAATTTAATTCAAGAAGGCAACGAACCGGCTGAAGCAGCTGAACAATGGGTAAGCGAAAATGAAGAGTTAGTTAGCTCATGGACGGAAGGGGTTAACGAGGTTGACGGTGAAGAGTTAAAGCTTCTTTATGTAGCATGGGATGACGTAATCGCAGGATCACATGTTGTTGAAAATGTCTTAGAAAGTGTTGGATACGAAGTAGAGTTAGTTCAAGTTGATGCAGGTCCAATGTGGGCTGGTATTGCTGACGGAAGTGGAGATGCAATGGTAGGTGCATGGCTACCAACGACTCACGCAGATTATTATGCTGAGTACGAAGGTAAGTTTGAAGACCTAGGTGCAAACCTTTCTGGAACAAAGCTAGGGTTAGTTGTACCTGCATATATGGATATTGATTCAATTGAAGATTTAAAAGAATAAAAACTAACGATTAAGAAGGAAGCACTCATATTTGGGTGCTTCTTTTCCATTTGAAAGTGTTCATTTATCTAAGAGAAAGTTGAGATATAAGTGGTTGTATAGTCAGGTTAATATGGTATTTTTAAAAATATTTGGAAATAGTAAGAAGGGATGCTGCTCCTTAATAAACCTTTTGTAAATTTAATGTAAAGATTTGATTAATATATTGTAAATTTAGTGTTAAGTTATTTTCAACTTATATTTACATTGTTAATATATATGAGTATTTTTATTAATTTTTACTATATAGGAGTGACATCAATTGGAGATTAACTATCAGGAAATGCTCTTTCAGTTTTTAGGAGGACTTGGAATTTTCCTTTTCGGAATAAAGTACATGGGAGACGGATTGCAGTCAGCTGCAGGAGATCGTTTAAAAGATATACTTGACCGTTTCACTACAAATCCTTTTATGGGTGTGTTAGCTGGTTTACTTGTAACAGTTCTAATTCAATCTAGCTCTGGAACAACGGCTTTAACTGTTGGATTAGTAAGTGCTGGATTTATGACTTTAAGACAAGCAATAGGTGTCATTATGGGGGCAAATATTGGGACAACCGTAACAGCCTTTATCATCGGTATTGATGTTGGTGCCTATGCTTTACCTATCATTTCTCTTGGTGCATTTTGTATTTTCTTCTTTAAAAAGAAGGGAATTACTTCGTTTGGACAAGTTGCTTTTGGCTTTGGAGCCCTCTTCTTTGGTTTAGAATTGATGAGTGGAGGAATGAAACCATTAAGGTCACTAGAAGCTTTTCATGATTTAACAGTAAGTATGGCTAGTAATCCAATTTTAGGTGTCCTAGTTGGTACCATCTTTACAGTTATTGTTCAGAGTTCAAGTGCAACAATTGGTATTTTACAGGAATTATTCTCACAGGATGCAATTAGTTTAAATGCTGCTTTACCTGTTTTATTTGGAGATAATATTGGGACTACGATCACAGCAGTACTTGCATCTCTTGGGGCTTCAATTGCTGCGAGAAGAGCTGCATTTGTGCACGTTTTATTCAACCTGATAGGAACTGTAATCTTTTTAATTCTATTAATTCCTTTCACATATTTAATTACTTATTTACAAGATACATTAAGTTTAAATCCAGCGATGACAATTGCTTTTGCTCATGGAACATTCAATATATCGAATACAATTATTCAGTTTCCATTTATTTTTGCTTTAGCATGGTTAGTAACAAAATTAATTCCTGGTGAAGATAAATATATTGATACGAAGCCGCAACATTTAAACCCAACCTTGATTGAACATTCACCATCTATTGCTCTAGGACAAGCTAAGGAAGAGTTAAAAAGAATGGGAGAGTTTACAGTTAATGGTCTTGGTGAGGCATTTCAATATTTAAATCTAGGTGAGAAGAAACATGCTGAGAATGCTCTTCAATATGAAACAGGAATCAACAATCTAGATAAAAAAATCACAAGTTATTTACTTGAAATATCAGCAAAACCTCTTTCAGTCAAAGAAAGAGATGAATTTTCAAACATAGCCGATTCTATAAGAGATATGGAACGAATTGGTGATCACATGGAAAACATCGTTGAGCTTGTTGATTTTAAAATTAACAAAAAAGTGAACCTATCTAACGATGCAACAAATGAATTAAAGGACATGTATGAATTCACGTTAGTAACGTTGGAAACGGCTTATACAGCATTCTTTGAAAATGATGTAGAAAAGGCTAAAGAGGTATTATCTCGTGAAAATGAGATAGACAAGATGGAGAGAGTTCTTAGAAAAAAACACATTATGAGATTAAACGAAAGACAATGCTCCGGTGATGCTGGGATAGTGTTCGTTGATATAATAAGCAACTTAGAAAGAATTGCGGATCATTCAGTTAATATAGCAGAGACTATTTTAACTGTTGAATCGAACTAAATAACCATTAATACCCTGAAATAGGCTGATTCAAACTGAATCAGCCTATTTTGTGTTTAAGAAAAATAAATAAAGTTTGCGAAGAATAGTATATGTAGCACCGTTAATCTGAGTATTATTTACAGAAAATATGTTTCCCAATTCGTTTTATTTGCGGCCTACCCCAAATCCACTTACTTGTTGCTGTATCAGGATTGAAATAATAAACCGCATTGGATGTAGGATCCCATCCATTAATAGCATCCAGTACAGCTTTTTTTGATGTCTCATTAGGAGTTAGCCATATCTGTCCATCAGCCACCGCGGTAAAAGCTAACGGTTCAAAGATGACACCTGAAACAGTATTAGGGAATGTCTGGCTCTCAACACGGTTTAAAATAACAGCTGCCACAGCAACTTGTCCAATATATGGTTCTCCGCGTGCTTCTCCATGAACAGCGTTTGCCATAAGTTGAATATCATTTTGGGAATATCCTGATGGTACATTTATGGCTGTTGATTTTTGACCTTGACGTTGTCCTTGTCCTGCTCCTTTAGAGTAATCATATTTCGTTACTTTAACAAGTTTTTGTCTCGTTTTTAAACCTGCTACCCCATCGACAGTGAGTCCGAATTCAGACTGAAAATTTCGAAGCGCCCAGTAGGTTCCCCAACCAAAAGCACCATCAATTTCTCCTTTGTAAAATCCAATATATTTTAGACGAGATTGTAATTCAATAACATCATCACCCACTGCTCCCCGTTGAATGGCTTGATTTGTAAAGGCATTAGTATTGCTTTCCTGAAGTGTTAAAATCATTGCACTTATAAGAATAACTACAAGGATAGATGTATGTTTCTTCTTTTTTATATAGCTCATATTTTCCTCCTGATCACCAACATATTGTTATTTTTTGTTTGGAGTAAATTTTTATACAATATAAGGATCAAGCAGCTACAAAAAGTGAGGAATCGTAAAAGTGCATTTTGGACAAATATAATCCAAAAAAGAGGAACTCGTTATGAGTTCCCCTAAAATAGTTAATCCATTTATTTAATTGATAAAGCAATGTTTTTTAAGTTTTCAACGATAGATGGTTTATTTTCACCACAATAGAAAGATGTGACCAATTCATAGCACGTATCTTTGTCTATTAAATAGCAGCGGTGTGTTCCCATGTCATAGACGAAGTGAAATTGCTCTGCGCCTTTCTTTCCGTCAAATACTTTATATTGCTCTAGTCCAAACAACTCACGAGCCCCATCTTGAGCTAAGACAAGAAACTCATCTCTTGTTACTTCTCTAATTGCCGCAAATCCCATTGCTTCATTCATATATATAACCTCCAATATCTTAATTAAAAAGCATTCTTTTATTACCAACTATATAGGTTGTTACATCATATTATGCTTGATCGTACTTGCTTTAAAATTTTATCATAAATTACTTTTTAATGAAACTTATTTTATAATAATTATAAAATAAGACTTCTTTTAGTTAAAATGAATATATTGAAAGTGGTAGGGAGATGCAAAAATAATATGTATTTGTAGAAAAAATATTTTTGTATTAGAAATGTAGAAGTTTGGAAAGCGGCGATACGTATTGGGGGTATACTTAAGAGCCTATTGATCGCTAGTTTCATGATCCATACCCATTAATTTTTGATATTGAAGGATCAATTTATCAAGCTTTTGACTCTGAGAAATAGTCAAAGGATGATTTAAGCCTTTGGCTAAACCTATAGCAATTAGTTCATTTTTGTGGGAGCTAATTCTATTAATTAATTCAGTTTTTTCATTAGAGTATCTAGAGATTGAACTATTCAACAGTATAACTCCTTTAATTAAAAATAAATGGTATCGAAATATTATTTTACAAATAAATACTAAAATTGTAAATTACTATATGACTGAATCATAGAAAAAAGTATTCTTATAGAAGAAAACGACATTCCAGGAAGAAAATGCCGTCATATGTTTTAGTTTAGATTTTATGTCATATATCATATTCCCATAATCCAAGCTGTCCTTTAGCTGGGATAGATTGGTTCAATATTTTCATACTCTGAACAATCCAAGCATAATTTCCCTCTCGATAGTCGCCTAGTAAATAGTCATTACCTGATATAATTGTCCCATCTTCTAAAATGGCCCATGACTGATTATTTTCAGTTACTTTTATACAATTTTTAAGCATACAGACAGCGATAATAGAGCCAGTTGGAAGTAGATCATTTGTTAATCCATGCTTACTCAGCAATTCCTTAATTGTATCTTGGTTAGCTGCTGTTTTATCTATTTTTTTGCTTGTATGAATGGCTAGGGGCCCACGATATTTCGTGTTCCATGATCTTGTTTCATATTGGGTCTCTCCGAGAGTAAAAAGACTAGCCCATGGCTGAATCATTGATAGAACTTTCACTTATATAGCGCCTCCAACCTTATTCTCTAATACAGCATTTAAAGGTATTCCAAAAGATACCTATAATATGTGCTACTTATATCAGTTTCATTGGTCATCATAATAATGAGAGTTAAATCTTTGTAAAAAAATAGACAAATTTAATTTACAATAAATCCAAAGTTACTTTACTTTCTTTACAATGTTTTATAGAATAGTTGAATGTTACGCAAACCCCAAAAAAATTTATTTTAAAAAAGTAGACAACCGTGAGGTGAAAGTAAAGATGTTTACTAAAATTAAAAAAAGTCATCTGAGCCTTTTCTTTTTAGCTGTTGTCTTATTATGGATAAAAACATATTTCGTACAACATTCAGAATTTAAATTAGGCTTAGATAATAGTTTGCAAGAGTTTCTTTTATTTTTAAATCCACTAGGCTCAGTCCTTTTATTCTTAGGTTTATCTTTATTGTCAACAAAAAGAAAATTTTTATGGCTCGTTGTTTTTGATTTTATTTTGAGCTTTTTATTATTTGCAAATGTTGTGTATTATCGATTCTTTAGTGATTTTATTACAATCCCAACATTAACGCAGACACAAAATTTTGGTGATGTTAGTGGTAGTGTAACCTCTCTTTTAAAACCTTATGATATCTTATTATTCATGGACACACTTATTGTACTAGCCGTAGGATTATATGGTAAAAAGAAGGGGATTACAGCGGCAAATATAAAACGCAGAAGTGTTGCGACTGTATTTATAGCTGCTATTCTTATCATTTCAGTAAACCTTGGATTAGCTGAAAAAGATCGTCCGCAATTATTAACAAGAACCTTCGATCGTAACTATATTGTAAAATATCTTGGAATGTACAATTATACGATTTATGATGCTGTGCTAAGTGCAAATGTATCAGCAAAGCGTGCAATGGCAGATTCAGATGATGTTACTGAGGTTCTGAATTATAAAAGCACAAATTACGCAGCTCCTAACCCAGAATATTTCGGTGCTGCAAAAGGAATGAACGTTGTTTACTTTCACCTTGAATCAATACAGAATTTCTTAATTGATTATAAGCTTCATGGTGAAGAAGTAACTCCATTCCTGAACTCTTTATCTAGAAGTGAAAACATCCTGTATTTTGATAATTTCTTTCATCAAACAGCTCAAGGGAAAACGGCTGATGCTGAATTTATGTTAGAAAATTCCTTATTTGGATTACCACAAGGATCTGCATTTTCATTAAAAGGAATGAACACGTATCAAGCTGCACCTGCGATTTTAGGTCAGAATGGCTACACATCAGCTGTGTTCCACGGAAATAAAGGATCGTTCTGGAACCGCGATGAGATTTATAAATCATTTGGCTATGACAAATTCTTTGATTCAAGTTATTATTCATTAAATTCAGAGGACCTTGCAGAGTATGGATTAATGGATAAGCCGTTTTTAGAACAATCACAGCCTTTGCTTGAATCTTTGCCACAGCCATTTTATACAAAGTTTATAACAGTAACTCACCATTTCCCTTATAAGATGGATCAAGAACTAGCAACAATTGAACAGCATACAACCGGTGATGCGTCTGTTGATCAGTATTTCCAGACAGCACGTTATGCTGATGAGGCTTTAAAAGAGTTCTTTGACTATTTGAAGGAATCTGGTTTATATGAAAACACTGTTGTTATCATGTACGGTGATCATTATGGTATTTCAGAAAATCATAATGATGCGATGTCAAAAGTATTAAACAAAGAAATTACACCATTTGAAAGTGCTGGACTGCAACGAGTACCTTTATTAATTCACGTACCTGGCATAGAAGGCGGTACAATGCATCAATATGGTGGGCAAATTGACTTACTTCCAACTCTAATGCACTTACTAGGAATTGAATCAAAACCATATATGCAATTCGGTACTGACTTATTATCAAAAGACCATGATGAGCTTGTGCCATTTAGAAATGGTGATTTCGTAAGTCCAGAAATCACTTACACTGGTGGTAAATATTATGACTCAACTACTGGTATTGAGATTGAAGCAACAGAACAAGCAAAACAACTGAAGGAAATCACTGAAACGAAACTAGGTTATTCTGATAAAGTTGTCGAAGGTGATCTTTTACGCTTCTATACTCCTGAAGGGTTTGTCCCTGTTGATCGTTCACAGTATGATTATATTAATCGAAATCCGATTGTAACTGAACAGGATAGTACTGAAACGGAGACTGAATAATATACGAATAAGCTCGGGTGGAATAAACGAAAGAGTATTAATCCAAGAAGGGGTTAATGCTCTTTTTTATTGAATAAGAAATTGTACATAGAGTTTTTCAAAGAAGATCATTACATAATAAGACTATGCCTAAAATGAAATCAGAGTGTAGTCAAATATGTTCTACCAAGAAAGATAAAACTTACATTTAATAACTGGAGCTGGTACAAGAATGAAGCTACAACAAAAAACACAAACAATAGTACGTTACCTTAGTGCTGATGAGAAAGTATATTATGGGATTATTGAAGATGGAGAGATCTTACAATTAACCAGTTCATTCACTGAAATAATAAATGACGAAATAACATTTGATGGTGTAAGGCTTAACATTGGTGATGTGAAAATTTTAGAGCCAGTTGTACCACAAAAAGTGATTAATTTCGGCTGGACTTATACGGAACATGCAAAAGAAACTGGGGGACAGGCTAACCTCAAAGAGCCATTTTTGTTCTTAAAGCCTGCTTCTTCCTTAATTCCTAACGGAGGAGATATCATTCTTCCTTCTACCAAATTAACCAACCAAGTAGAATTGGAAGGCGAAGTGGCTCTAATCATTGGAAAACGTGGAAAAAACATAAAAGAAGAAGAAGCACTGGATTATGTTTTCGGCTGTACAATATTTAATGATGTTACCGCAAGAGATCTTACAAAAACAGATCCCCAATTTACACGTGCAAAAGGCTTTGATACTTTTGGTCCTCTAGGTCCGTGGGTTGTTACAGGTTTAGATCCAACTAATTTGCAAATCGTTACAACATTAAATGATCAAGTTGTTCAAAATGGCAACACAAATCAAATGTCCTTTTCCATCCCATTTCTTATTAGCTGGATTTCACAGGTCATGACATTAGAGCCAGGCGATGTTTTAGCTACAGGCTCTCCATCAGGGAGTTGTCCTATGAAGTCTGGAGATGTGGTGACTGTAGAAGTAGAGAAGATTGGTAAGCTTTGTAATTATGTGAAGTAGATACACTTCTTATATTCTAACGGAAGTCCATCACACTGTGTTCATAGCAGGTTGGTGTGTGAAATAGAGCATCTGGGTGCTAGGAGCAAATTTTAGTCTCGATCCAAGTGGAATCGGGATATTACTCGGTGCTAGGAGCAAAGTTATGTCCGGATATTAGGGGAATCGGGGCATAACTTGGTGGTAGGAGCAAGTTTCTGTCTCGATACAGGGGGTATCGGGACAAATCACGGTGTTATGAGCAAATTTATGTCCCAATACAAGGGGAATCGGGACAAACCCCGGTGGTAGGAGCAAGTTTATGTCCCAATACAAGGGGAATCGGGACAAACCTTGGTGGTAGGAGCAAGTTTATGTCTCGATACAAGGAGAATCGGGACAAACCCCGGTGTTATGAGGAAGTTTCTGTCTCGATAAAAGAAGAATCGGGACAAACCTTGGTGTTATGAGCAAGTTTCTGTCTCGATACAGGGGGAATTGGGACAAATCACGGTGTTATGAGCAAATTTATGTCCCAATACAAGGGGAATCGGGACAAACCTTGGTGGTATGAGCAAGTTTATGTCTCGATACAAGGAGAATCGGGACAAACCCCGGTGTTATGAGCAAGCTTCTGTCTCGATACAGGGGGTATCGGGACAATCCTCGATGGTATGAGCAAATTTATGTCCCAATACAGGGAGAATCGTGACAAACCCCGGTGTAACGAGCAAGTTTCTGTCTCGATACAGGGGGTATCGGGACAATCCTCGATGGTATGAGCAAATTTATGTCCCAATACAGGGAGAATCGTGACAAACCCCGGTGTAACGAGCAAGTTTCTGTCTCGATACAAGCGGAATCGTGACAAACCCCGGTAGTATGAGCAAGCTACTGTCTCGATACAAGAAGAATCGGTACAAACCCCGGTGTTATGAGCAAGATCCTGTCGATACAAGAAGAATCGGTACAAACCTCGGTGAATTGGATTTAGTATCTGCAGATTGCAACTTTAATTATTTTGACTTATCAGCTGGAGAAAGCAGGAAAATCGCTGTTAAAAAAGAAAGTTTAAGTGAACACCTTAGACTTAATTCTTTTAAAGAGCAGTTAACATCAGGAGTGTTTACGACATTGCATCTTATTTTACTTACAAGCTTAATTAGGACAGACGTCGTAGATATGCTATTGGCTGCCACTTGGGTTAAGCATGTTCGTTTAAAGTGATGAATTAGTTGTAGCACAGCCACAATCTCTTGGGAATTAAGAGGTTGTGGCTGTTTTCTGTTTTTTTATAGCAAAATGTTATGAAATATTTGCTTCCTAAGACCTAATCCTAATTCCCTAAAAACTTACATATCATACTTATTTCCTCTTTTTCTAAAGATAGGAAAATTCCACCCAAAAATACAGTAATATGTAATCATTGTTATTTTGTTACAGGGTGGAAGGAGAGAGAAAAATGAAGAGGCTTTTGCTGGGTTTAGCGATGTTATCGTTCATGCTGACAGCTTGTTCTTCTGGTGATGGTAGCCAACCGGCACAAACAGATGCTGAACCAAAGGAAACAGAACAAAAAAATAACAGCAAAAAAGAAGAAACATATACTCCTAAGGAAGCAAGTTATTATGAAATGGAAGATTTTGATCGAGAATTAACAGACATAGAAAAGGAAATGTTCCGAAAACCTGGCGTTTTTAGTGGTGAACAATATGATGAAGCGAAAGTGAAGGAAGCGCTGGATCAATTACCTGATGATCTCACAGAAGAGCAATATATGGAGGAGCTTTTATATTTATTAGCTGAAGATTATCATGAAGAAATGCAAACAATGCTTACCTTTGATTCAACGGTTGATGTTTCAATTGAACGTCCAGACGAAACTGTAGATGCTCCTACTTTAAAAACAGCCCATTACGCTATTTTAGTAGATGCAAGTGGGAGTATGGCAGCAAAAGTAGGAAGTAAAACGAGAATGGATGCAGCAAAGGAAGCTGTTTTGGAATTTGCTAAGCAAGTACCGGAGAATGCAACGATTTCGTTACGTGTATACGGTCATGAAGGATCAAATAGTGAAGCTGATAAAAAAGCTTCGTGTAGTAGTACTGAAAACGTATATAATGCCAGTTTTGATGAAAATGCCTTTCAACAAGCACTGAGTCAGGTAAAGCCTGTAGGATGGACACCAATTGCACTTGGGTTGGAATCTGTGAAGTCCGATATTCCTGAGAATACAGATGATGTAGTTGTATACGTTGTAAGTGATGGAATTGAAACATGTGGTGGCGATCCAGTACAAGAAGCTAAAAATCTAGTTTCAGCAGATATTCAAACAGTCGTTAATATTATTGGCTTTGATGTTGATAATGAAGGTCAAACTCTTTTAAAAGAAGTGGCTGCTGCAGGGAATGGTGAGTTTACATATGTTAATTCAGAGCAAGAGCTGAAGAAATATATGAGGGCTCAGTATGAACAAATTCAGAAAAAATGGCTTGAGTGGAAAGAAGCTGGCAAAGAGCAGGCTTTCAAACTGAAGGAAGAAAAAAAGAAGCTAGCTTTTGACACAAAAGAGAGCATGAAAGAAAAAAGCAATCGTGAGAAAGAACGATTGAAGGAAGCGCAAGCTTATTTAAAAGAGAGATTTGAGGATTATGACCACCCTGCATCAAAAATGTTTTCAGCGATTGTAGATTATGGAAATAAAAAATGGCGTTATGCTGTGGATACAGGAAATAGGCTATACAGAGAAAGTGTTGACAGTGGAAATCAGGAGTATCGTGAATACGTGGACGAAGGAAATGAAAAAATTAGGGAAACCATTGATAAGAAGAATGGGAATTAGTAGTTTTGTTTATTCTTAGCATATGTTCACTATAAGAATCAAAGGGTTGCTTTCATTTTTGAAGGCAACTCTTTTGTTTTCATTTTTTTTCAGAGTTTACGAATGATTGAATTACTGGTCGCAATAAGCTACACTACTGATTGAATATCTGAGCGAGGTGCAACCATGAACGTGAACGATCGACAAAAGGAATTACTAAGAACGCTTTTAGTACAAAATGGACAAACCTTAAATATAGTAGATTTGACAGGTCAATTAGGATGTTCGGAAAAAACGGTTCGTAATGACTTGAGTATAATTGAAGATCTTCTAGCTGAATACCCTGATACTTATTTAAAACGGCAACCAGGGATTGGAATTACCCTTGAAGCGGAAGAAAGCGAGATGTCTGAGATTTTTCAAAAGCTGCTATCAACTGAACCGAAATCTCAGGAAGATCGTTTTATCGAAATGGCCTATCATTTATTAGTAAGTAATAAAGCGATAACATTGCAAGAGCTATCTAAGAAGTATTTTGTTCCAAAAGTAACCATAAAAAAAGAATTAGATACCATTGCGGATTGGCTTACAAACTATCAATTAGAGCTTATCTCTAAACCAAGGTTAGGTAATATTGTTCAAGGGTCTGAACTGCAAAAACGTAGTGCTTTGGCGCATTTATCACAGCTTCTTTCTTCTTTATCAGATAATAAAAATTACGTTCTTGAGCTTTTTTTACCTTATGAAATAGCAACCGTAAAAAAAGCACTAAACGAATTGCAGCAGAAATATTCCATTGCCTTTACCGATGCTGCGATGGAAAGTTTACTTGTTCATGCCCTAATAATGATGAAAAGAACAAGGCAAAAATCGCCAGTAACTGTTCCTGATAAGGAAAAGCAGGCTGTATATTCTTATAAAGAATACAAATATGCGTTATCCTTTTTTGAACAATTAGAAGATGTTTTTGCAGTTAAATTTCCTGAAGACGAGCGAATCTATTTTACATGGCATTTAATTAGTGGAAAAAGGAAAAATGACATCATAGAGGATCCGTTTATAAAAAGTGAATACTTATTAAATATCATTTCTGACTTAACAACAAAGCTTAGTAGTATTACTTTATTTCCATTTGAAAAGGATGAAATTTTAAAAAGTGGGTTAATTGTACATGTACATTCGGTTATTAACCGAATTAAGTACGGGTTTCCTATTACTAATCCCCTTTTACCGAATATCAAAAAAATGTATCCTTATTTATTTAATATGGTGTTACTAGCTTTGAATGAAATTAAAGAAACTTATGAATTGGAAGTTCCTGAGGATGAGGCAGCTTACTTGGTTCTTCATTTTCAAGCTTCAATCGAGCGATTAAAAGAAAGTCGAGAGAAGCAACGAAGAACATTAATTGTTTGTCATATGGGTGTTGGGATGTCTCATTTATTGCAGGCTAAGATTGAGCAACATTACCAGGATATACAAGTATCCGCTTGCATTGGAAAAGCGGAATTACGTGATTATTTGCAGAATAATGAAGTTGATTTTATCATTTCTACAGTAGAGTTAGAAAAGGTAGGGATTCCTTATATCACGATTTCACCTTTATTGGAAGCAAAGGATAAGGACAAGCTAAATACTTTTTTAACTGAAATGGAAAATCACCAGCAAGCGGGAAGTAAAGAAAAAGTTCTAACACAATTAGTTAGAGGTGATTTAGTTCATTTACATGTGGATAAGGAACATCCTTTTCAAGTAATTGAAATGCTAGGAAATGTACTATATGAGAAAGGTTTCGTTCGTAAAGATTTTATTCATAGTGCGCTCCTAAGAGAAAGAAAATCTTCAACCTCCATTGGTGGATCTATAGCTATTCCACATGGTAGTCCAACAATGGTTAATAGATCGGCTATAGCCATTGCTCTGTTAAAGGAGCCTTTAGATTGGGGTAATGAACAAGTTTCCATCGTGTTCATGCTAGCCATTACAACTGGGGATCCAAAACTAAATCGCCATGCTGTTGGACAAATTGTAGGTTATAGTGAAACTCCGTCGTTTATCCAATCATTAAAAGAATCAAAGAATGTAAAAGAGTTCTTGGAGAAGTTAAAATAAACAACTTTCTTTAATAAACTTCCGGTAATAATTTATTTTTACCGGAAGTTGTGGTAAAAACAAAAATCAATTCATGACTGAATTCCCATTACAATGAATGTAAGCAATTACAAATAACATTCTTAGGAGGAAAGGTCCATGAAGATCTTAGCTGTCACAGCATGCCCGGTCGGTATTGCTCATACATATATGGCTGCTGAAAATCTACAAAAAGCTGGCGAAGAATTAGGTGTTGATATAAAGGTTGAAACACAAGGATCAATTGGTGTTGAAAATGCCTTAACAGATCAAGATATTGCAGAAGCAGACGGAATTATTATTGCTGCTGATAAAGAGGTATCAAAGGATCGCTTTGTTGGTAAGAAAGTAATCGTTACAGGCGTACAAGATGGTATTCGTAAGCCAAAAGAACTGATTGAAAAAATTCAAAGTGGTGATGTGCCATTATACAGACCAGACTTGAAATCAGTAGATGAAGTTAAGCAAAAAAGTAAACAAAAAGAAAATCCAATCTATAAGCATTTAATGAACGGTGTATCGTACATGGTGCCATTCATCGTTGTAGGGGGATTATTAATTGCATTGGCTTTAACTCTTGGTGGTGAACAAACTCCAGGTGGAATTGTGATTCCTGAAGATTCCATTTGGAAGCAAATTGAAACACTTGGTGCAACATCATTTATGTTCATGATCCCAATATTAGCTGGTTTTATCGCTGTCAGTATAGCTGACCGCCCAGGTTTAGTACCAGGTATGATTGGTGGGTATATTGCAGCGAATGGAAGTTTTTATGGAAGTGAAGCTGGTGCTGGTTTTATTGGAGGCATCATCGCAGGTTTCTTAGCAGGTTATATTGCACTCGCTATTAAGAAAATCAAGGTTCCGAAAGCGGTACAGCCAGTTATGCCGATTATATTTATCCCGATTATTTCATCTGTTATCGTTGGACTTTTATTTATTTTCGTAATCGGTGCCCCAGTGGCGCAAATCTTTGAAGGCTTAACATCAATGCTTGCTGGTATGCAAGGAGCTAGCTCTATTTTATTAGCTGTTATCCTTGGTGCGATGATTGCAGTTGATATGGGTGGACCTTTTAACAAAGTAGCATTCTTATTCGGCTCTGCCATGATTGCTGAAGGAAACTATGAAATTATGGGACCAATTGCAGTAGCGATTTGTATTCCACCAATCGGTATGGGTCTTGCAACATTAATCAATAAGAAAAAATATCTTCCTAATGAAAGGGAAGCTGGTAAAGCATCATTTACAATGGGTCTTTTTGGAATTACAGAAGGTGCAATTCCGTTTGCAGCGCAAGATCCACTTCGTGTTATTCCTAGTATTGTTGCAGGTTCAGTTGTTGGATCTGTTATCGCAATGATTGGGAATGTAGGTGATAAAGTAGCACACGGTGGTCCTATCGTTGCGGTTTTAGGAGCAGTGGATCATGTTGTGATGTTCTTTATCGCAGCCATTGTAGGTGTTCTTGTTACGGCATTTATGGTTAACTTTTTGAAAAAAGATGTCGAAAGTGCAACTAGTAGCAACGGAAAAGTAGAACGTGCTCCCGAAGAAGCTGAGGAACTAGAAATTAACAAACTAGTAGATATTACAAGTGCAGATTTGATTCATATCAATCTCGCTGGAACAACTCGTAATGATGTTATTGATGAATTAATTGAAACATTCGATTCACAAGGAATCTTAGATTCTAAGGAAGCTTTTAAACAGGCAATTCTAAATCGTGAAGCTCAAAGCTCAACTGGTCTTGGCATGAATATTGCGATTCCACATGGTAAGTCAAAGGCGGTAAAACGACCTGCTGTTGCTTTTGGAATCAAGCGTGAGGGTGTTGATTGGAGCAGCCTTGACGGTACGGATGCGAAACTTATTTTTATGATAGCTGTACCTGAAGAAAATGCTGGAGATGCGCATCTAAAAATTTTACAAATGCTTTCTCGTAAGTTAATGGATGAAGAGTTTAGAAATCAACTATTAAAAGTAGCTTCTAAGAACGAAGCAATGGCTGTATTAGAGGAAATCAAATAAAGTAGAATACCATATTGGAGGTAGTGTATGTATAAAGAGCCAATATTTTTAGAGCCTGTTTTTCAAGAAAGAATTTGGGGTGGCCAAAAGCTGCAAACTGAATTTGGGTATAGAATTCCCAATGAAAAAACTGGGGAAGCTTGGGTAATCTCTGCACATCCAAATGGTCCAAGTGTTATCAAGAATGGACCTTTAGCAGGAAAAACATTAGAGGAAGCTTGGAAAGAACACGGAGAGCTATTTAATAAAAATGCATCTAATAATGAAGAATATCCTTTGCTTGTTAAAATTTTAGATGCGAATGCAGATTTATCTGTTCAAGTTCATCCAGATGATCATTATGCACGAGAAGTAGAAGGTGTTCCTTATGGAAAAACAGAGTGCTGGTATGTTCTCAGTGCAGAGGAAGGTGCCGAGCTTGTTTTAGGACACCATGCAAAAACTAAAGATGAACTTGAGAAAATGCTTCAAAATCAAGAATGGGAATCATTTTTACGTCGTAAAAAAGTAAAAGCGGGTGACTTTGTTTATGTTCCAAGTGGCACCATTCATGCAATCGGTAAAGGAATTGTCATTTTAGAAACACAGCAAAGCTCCGATATTACTTATCGTGTCTATGATTATGACCGTAAGGATGCTAATGGTCAAAAGCGTGACCTACATTTAGATCGTTCAATAGATGTAACAACTGTGCCACACCAGGATGTAGAAACCGAACAAAGTGAGAGAATAGTAGGTGGTCTTACTGAGAAAAAATTAGTTGAAGCTGAATATTTCACTGTCTATCATTGGCAGTTAAGTGGTGATGCTTCATTGACACTCCAGCATGATTTCTTACAGGTTAGTGTAACGGCAGGAAAAGGCACAATTACAGTAGATGATCATGTTTTCCTAATTGAAAAAGGAACACATTTTGTTCTTCCACATGGAGTTGGTGAATACCAGCTGTCGGGTGAAGCGGAGTTTGTTGTATCACATGTTTAATATGAGAAAAGCCAAATCATTTTGATTTGGCTTTTCTTATTAAAAGACACCGCGGTTTCAACTATCTTCCTTGGAGATGGTCTTCACTGGCGGAATGAAGACCACAGTTGCAGTAAATTTAGTCGGAAATGGTCTTCATGGGAGTAATGAAGACCAACGTGGGAGAAATTTTGCTCGGAAATGGTCATCATGAGAGTAATGAAGACCAACGTGGCAGAAATTTTGCTTGGAAATGGTCATCATGAGAGTAATGAAGACCAACGTGGCAATAATTTTGCTTGGAAATGGTCATCATAGGAGTAATGAAGACCATCACAGCAGAAATTTTGCTTGGAAATGGTCATCATGAGATTAATGAAGACCATTACGGCAGAAATTTTGCTTGAAAATGGTCATCATGAGATTAATGAAGACCAACGTGTCAGAAATTTAGTCGGAGATGGTCATGGAAGTGGCCTTCATGACCTGCAATAAATTTGTTAACCCAATAATATGTAAAGGATCTATTTCCATTTAGAAATAGATCCTTTTTCGTTTAACTTCCTATTTTTAAGGATTTGTTGACCATAATCCAGCGCCCTTAAGAACGACTCTTGGATTAAGCTTTAATCCAGCTACCAGTAGTTCTGCCAGATCTTCAGGCTGCATTACATTCTCTGGATTTCCACTTATTAAATTTGTTTCTACTGCTAAGTCTGTTGCAACAGTACTTGGTGTTAAAGCTGTTACACGAATGTTTTTCTTTCTAACTTCAAGCATGAGTGATTCTGTTAACCCCAACACAGCAAATTTAGATGCACTGTATGCACTTGTTACAGGAGCTCCTTTTTGGCCAGCTGTTGAAGAAATATTAACAATATCTCCGGAGTTTTTCTCAAGCATATCAGGTAACACAGCTCTTGTTACATTATAAACACCCATTAAATTAACTCGAATAATGTTTTCCCACTCTTCAGGAGATAAGTCAAGGAAGCCACCAAATTTAGCAATACCAGCATTATTAACGAGTATATCAATAGAACCTAGTTCCGATTTGATATGCTCTACAGCATGAGTAACTGCTTCAAGGTCAGATACATCAGCTGTTGCAGCAGAAATTGTAATATCGTATTGTTCTAATTCAGAAGTTAGTTTTTCAAGATTTGACATGGTTAATCCGATTAAACCAAGGTTAACTCCTTCTTTTGCTAAAGCAATGGCAGTTGCTCGTCCAATTCCTCTACCTGCTCCTGTAATTACAGCATTTTTTCCTTTTAATGAAGTCATATCATCATTCCTTATACAAATTTTTATGTAGTCATACTGAAGACCGCAAGTAAAAGATTGCGGTCTTCACATACCTATTATTCAAGATTGGCATGTTTGCCATACATCTTATTTGTATCATACCCCTTTTTCTCCATGAACCTCAAGATAATAGCATCATAGAAAAGTAACAAAGTTTGTTCAAAAAGGGATCCCATAGGTTGAATCGTTTGATAATCGCCTTCAGATTGGTCTTTCGGCGATCCAGGCATTTTTATTGTAAAATTAGCTAATTGTCCAATTGTAGATTCTGGGAATATCGTAACAGCAGCAATTTTACCGCCTATGTTGTGGGCCTTTTCAGCCATCGAAACTAAGCTTTTCGTTTCTCCTGAGCCAGACCCGATGATTAAAATATCATCTTTTTCAAAATTAGGTGTGGTGGTTTCACCGAGAACATATGCATCAATTCCCATATGCATCATCCGCATAGCAAAGGATTTTCCCATGAATCCTGACCTACCAGCACCTGCGACAAAAACCTTCTTGGCTTCTAAAATCCCATTAACCAATTTTTCAGCATCTTCATCTAAAATAAGGCTTGAAGATTGCTGAAGTTCATTTAGAATTTTAGTTAGATATTGAGTCGTTTGCATTCCTGCGTTACCCTACTGATACATTTTCTTTAATCATTTGTTGCATTTTTGCCGCTGCAGCCTTTTTATCTTCTTGACCAGTAATTCCGCCACCAACAATAACAAGATCTGGTTGTACGTTAATTACTTCAGCAAGAGTATCTAATTTAATTCCGCCTGCGATAGCAGTTTTTGCGTTCTTTACAACACTTTTAATTGTTTGAAGATCTTCAAATGAATTTTTACCAACTGCTTGAAGGTCATAACCTGTGTGTACACAAATATAGTCAACACCTAAAGCGTCTACTTCCTTTGCACGGCCAGCAAGATCTTTTACAGCAATCATGTCAACAAGAATCTTTTTCCCTTGCTTTTTCGCTTCTTCAACCGCACCTTTAATTGACATATCTTCAGCTGCGCCAAGAATTGTTACAATATCTGCTCCTGCTTCAGAAGCTTTCATCACTTCATAACCAGCTGCATCCATAATTTTAAGGTCAGCTAGAACCTTTAAGTTAGGGTATGCTGCTTTAACTTCCTTCACAGCACGAAGGCCCTCATTGATCACAACTGGTGTTCCAATTTCAACGATATCAATATGATCCTCAACTTCTTTTATCAATTCAATTGCTTCTGGGATATTGACTAAATCAAGTGCTAATTGTAATTCCATATTTGTCACTCCTCATTTGAATTATAACGAACCGCACTAATGATTCTAAAGAAGATAATGTAGTCCTATCCAAGTTTTCATCAATAGCGGTACTCTATTAGTCTAATAGGTATTAATTTTTTTATGAAGTACGCACTTTTTTCTTACATAGTGACAAAAAGTATACTATGTGCTATTCTATGTAAAAATTGGAGGTGGTTAAGTGTCACGTATGAATGATAAGACGTTTAACTGTGAAAAAGAATTAACCCTCTCGGTTATCGGTGGTAAATGGAAAATGCTTATTTTATGGCATTTAGGCAAAGAGGGTACAAAGCGTTTTGGTGAGCTAAAAGCACTTATGCCGGGCATTACTCAAAGAATGCTTGTTAATCAATTACGCGAGTTAGAAGAAGACCTTATTGTAGAGAGAAAAGTGTATCCTGTTGTGCCTCCGAAGGTTGAATATTCATTGACGAAACAAGGAGAAACACTAATGCCGATCCTCGATTCTATGTACGAATGGGGAAAGAACTATATGAATAATGTTATTGATCCTGAAGATAAAAATGTATCGGTAAAATAATAATATAAACCCCAAGTGATAGGAGACTACTACTCGGGGTTTTTACGTGAGAAAAGAAATTCAGCTTTTAGGAAGGAATCTAGGTCGGCTTTGTTTAAATTAAAGGAGGATAAATGCACTTAGATCGAATAAAACAGTAAGGGAGGATAATATGACACACATCATTAACCGTTCACAACCAATTTACGCTTTTAGTAAAGAGCATTCTCCAATTTCGAATATCAATTCTGGAGAAACAGTGATCATTGAAACCTATGATTGCTTTGAAAACCAAATCACCTCAGCTGATTCTACATATGAAAGCCTAGACTGGAGTAAGGTCAATCCTGCAACAGGTCCTGTTTATGTGGAAGGGGCAGAAGTGGGAGATATTCTTGAAGTGACAATTGATGATATAAAATTAGAAGATCAAGGTGTGATGGCCGTTAGTCCAGGAATGGGCGTTTTAGGTGAAAAGATCACTAATTTTGAAGCAAAACTTATTCCAATTGAAAACGGAAAAGCTATCTTTAATGAAAACATTCACATTCCATTAAATCCAATGATTGGTGTAATTGGAGTCGCTCCACAAGGTGAACCAATCTCTTGCGGCACACCAGGCTCTCACGGTGGAAATATGGATAATAAAATGATTACAAAAGGAACAACGCTATATTTTCCAGTGTTTCAACAAGGTGCGCTCTTTGCATTAGGGGATCTTCATGCTGCAATGGGGGATGGAGAGATTTGTGTAACTGGTATTGAGATAGCTGGACAGGTTACTGTCACTTTAAAGGTGATAAAAGGAAAATCACTATACAATCCAGTTTTAGAAACAGATGAATTTATCGGTACAATTGTATCAGCAAAAACACTAGATGAAGCCGTTAAATTGTCCGTAGAAGATATGGTTGAATTACTTCAGGATAAACTAAACTTACCACTTAGTGAATTAACGATGCTATTAAGTGCTGTGGGACAAACTGAAATTTGTCAGGTTGTTGATCCACTAGTGACAACGAGATTCTTAGTTCCAAAATGGGTTCTGGAAAAGAACAAAGTCTCCTTATTCTAATAAGGGGGGTGTTGTTCTTTTTTTGGTTTCAGGTACAACCTGTGATTCCATTTATGAATTTATGAAAGATGTTATAAGTTGAAGATGTTTACTAAGGTGAGTGTGTTTTATTGGAAAAGTAGTTGCTTTTGTTAGTTTTAATTTTGGAACAAGAGCATTGGAAAACATGTTGTTCCCTGGAATGGAAATAGCTAATACGTCTTAGTTCAGAATCGAGACAAGATGAGGAAGAGAATGGGGTTCTTGTCTCGATACCTGGAGAATCGGGACACACCCGAGGAAGCAAAGCGAGAATGAGTCCCGATACCCGTGGAATCGGGACACACCCGAGGAAGCAAAGCGAGAATGAGTCCCGATACTCGGAGAATCGGGACACACCCGAGGAAGCAAAGCGAGAATGAGTCCCAATACTCGGAGAATCGGGACACACCCGAGGAAGCAAAGCGAGAATGAGTCCCAATACCCGTAGAATCGGGACACACCCGAGGAAGCAAAGCGAGAATGAGTCCCGATACTCGGAGAATCGGGACACACCAGAGGAAGAAAAACGAGAATGAGTCCCGATACCCGTGGAATCGGGACACATCAGAGGAAGCAAAGCGAGAATGAGTCCCGATACCCGAGGAATCAGGACACACCCGAGGAAGCAAAGCGAGAATGAGTCCCGATACCCGTGGAATCGGGACACACCAGAGGAAGCAAAGCGAGAATGAGTCCCGATACCCGTGGAATCGGGACACACCCGAGGAAGCAAAGCGAGAATGAGTCCCGATACTCGTAGAATCGGGACACACCCGAGGAAGAAAAACGAGAATGAGTCCCGATACCCGAGGAATCAGGACACACCCGAGGAAGCAAAGCGAGAATGAGTCCCGATACCCGAGGAATCAGGACACACCCGAGGAAGCAAAGCGAGAATGAGTCCCGATACTCGGAGAATCGAGACACACCCGAGGAAGCAAAGCGAGAATGAGTCCCGATACCCGTGGAATCGGGACACACCCGAGGAAGCAAAGCGAGAATGAGTCCCGATACTCGGAGAATCGGGACACACCAGAGGAAGAAAAACGAGAATGAGTCCCGATACCCGTGGAATCGGGACACACCCGAGGAAGCAAAGCGAGAATGAGTCCCGATACCCGAGGGAAAGCGAAACCATGTCCCAATACAGCTACATAAAACACAGCAAAACACGCTCTTGTATAAACAACTCAAATATTCCTCTCAATAACTAAACCACAACTAACCTCCACCTCTTAAACCAGAAAACTACCCTATAAAAAACATACTTCCTACCACGAAAGAGCACCCTAGATGTATCATTAAATATAGGAGGAGTTATGTTTGAACCTAAATGATTTTTTCAATGCTAGGGAAAAGTTTAAAGGAATTGTTCATACCACTCCGTTAGATCATTCGAAAACTTTTAGCCAGCTTGCACAAAATGATGTGTATTTAAAGCTGGAGAATCTACAAAAAACAGGTTCCTTTAAAGTAAGGGGGTCTTATAATAAGCTTATTTCTCTTACAAAAGAAGAACTAAATAAAGGGGTCGTTGCTGCATCAGCTGGTAATCATGCTCAAGGTGTTGCGTACTCAAGTCAAATGCTTGGGATTCCTTGTACGATCGTGATGCCGAAGGGAGCGCCGTTAAGTAAAGTGCTAGCAACAAAGCAATATGGTGCAAAGGTTATTTTAGAGGGAGCTGTCTTTGATGAGGCTCTTGCTTACGCATTAGAATATTGTGATTCAATAGGTGGCACGTTTATTCATGCTTTTGATGATGAAGAGGTTATCATCGGACAAGGTACGGTTGGAGTGGAGATTATGGAACAGCTTCCAGACGTTGATGCGATTGTTTGCCCAGTTGGTGGAGGAGGGCTCATTGCTGGTGTTGCTAAGGCCGTGAAAGAAAGCAATCCAAATGTTTCAGTTTATGGTGTTCAAACTCTTGCCTGTCCAAGCATGAAGCAGTCACTTTTGGAAAAAAGGCCGGTAATGATTGAAGCGACCCCGACGATGGCAGATGGAATTGCTGTTAAAAAACCAGGACAGAAGACGTTTGACATTATTAAAGAGTATGTTGATGATATTGTTTGTGTGGATGAAATGGAAATTGCCCGAACAATGCTTATGGTTTTAGAAAGAAGTAAACTGTTAGTCGAAGGCTCTGGTGCTAGTTCGTTAGCAGCACTTCTTTATAAAAAGCTTGAATTAAAAGATAAAAAAGTAATAGCAGTATTAAGTGGCGGAAATGTGGATGTTAATTTTATTGCTAGGATTATTGAGCGCGGATTAGTTGAATCAGGTAGGTATGCTCATTTTTCCATAACGTTAAAAGATAAACCAGGTGAGCTTCAGAAAGTATTAAGCGCTATAACCGATTTAAACGCAAATGTTCAATATGTTAATCTCCAGCATATAGGAAAACATATTTATCCAGGATTTGCTCAGCTCGAAATGTCAGTTGAAACAAAAAACCATGATCATATTGAAGAGCTTCATAAGGTGTTAAAAGATAAAGGCTATAATGTGCAGATGGATGAAACACTTTTCGATCAGTATCCTGCGGGATTTGGAACACCTTTAGAGTACCGTGTATGATTGTTTAGCCCCCAAACAAATGGGGGCTTTTTGACAAACCGATGTTAATAAAATTATTCAAGTGTATAATGAAAGAAAAAGATAAAATAATCGTTAAGTCTACAAAGCCTGGGGGGATTTTGTTGAGATCTAGTGAAGGGTGTAGAGTAGTCATTGTTGATGATGAGCAGTTAATCAGGCAAGGAATTAAGCATTATATGCAGTGGGAGCAGGAAGGGTTTCAAATTGTCGGCGAAGCTTCAAATGGTCAGGAGGCTCTTGAGTTAATAGAAAAAACGAAGCCTCATATTGTGTTAACAGATATTGTGATGCCAATTATGGATGGTGAAGAGTTAACTCGAATTGTTAAAAGTAAATATCCGCATATTGAAATTATTATTTTAAGTAGCTATGGTGATTTTGAATATGTAAGATCTACTTTTCAAAATGGGGCAGTTGACTATATTTTAAAGCCTAAGCTTGATACAGAGTCATTGCTTACCGTGTTAAAAACGGCAGTGAGCCGAATTCCTTCGTTACAAGGGGGAAATGATGAAGCGAATGTTGATGTGAATATTGGACATATCATTGAAAAATTTATTTCAGGATATGACACACAATATGACGAAAATCTCATTTTAGAGGCATTTCCTTATTCTAGCTTTCGTTTAGTTACGATTGATTATAGGTTGATAGAAGGTAAAAGTTTAGAGGATATTCATTCGATAAATTCTGAAATTCAAGTACTTATCACAGCATGTTCAAAAGAGGTCAAGCTGGAGATTTTCGAAATAGATGATAATGTAAGCGTATTCCTGATTAATAGTAGTAGGGATCTTTTTACTGGAATTTCAGAACTTGCTTCTAAAATACTGGAACGTCATTCTCAACTTTCCATCCTTATCTCAGAGGCTTTTATGAGCTTTTCACAAATTTGGATGAAATACAACGAAGTGATTAAAAAGATGCTTCAATATCGATTTTATTTTCCCGAGACTACTATAGTAGTAGAAAAGAATCTTCTAAAAGAAACACCTAAGATCGCTTCATTTAACCTTGATAAATTTACAAATGACTTTAAACATGAACGGTTTGATTTGGCATTTTCTTATTTAGAAGAACATGTAACGGAGTTATCTTCGAGCTTTACGACAGATATTTTTGAGTACAAATCATTTTTTGGAAATGTTATTTTTACGATTTCTGTTTTGTTAAGCAATTTAGAGTATGATGTGAAGAATTTAGAAAATGAAAAGTTCAGTTTTTTTAATAAAATAGATGGTGCGAAAACAGCAAGTGGTGTTGTTAATCAGCTACAACTATTTCTTACAAAAGCAAAAGAAGTGATTACGACAAAGAAAACTCAATCAGGTTTTTCTAGTTTTCAACTCATTCTTGATTATATCGAAGACCACTATGCCGAACCACTTAGTTTGAGCGATGTTGCTACTACTTTTCATTTTAATCCTTCTTATCTATCAAGCTATTTTGCAACGCATAATAAAGAAGGGTTTAATGAATATCTCAACAAAATTCGAATTGAGGAAGCTGTGAAGCTGTTACTGAATACAACCACTCCAATCTCGGAGATCAGTGGACTTGTCGGATATTCTGATCATAGTTATTTTTGTAAGGTGTTTAAGAAACAAAAAGGTCTGTCACCTAGTCAATATCGTAGAAATCAAAAATTGAAATAAGTGATGGTAATCAGTATGAATATATTTAAAAAGTATTTTAAACATAACGGGTTATTTTTCATTATGTTTTCGATAAGTGTTATTAGCATTATAAGTGTTTCAATTATTATTACGTGGACAACGTTTCGGATGTCTGAGCAGTTTTTTATTGATAAATTCAGTATTACAAATGCAAAGGTTATGGATCAGATTAAGGACAGCTTTGAATCTTATAACTATTCGATTGTTCTTGCATCTAATAACATTTTGCAAAGTGGAACAATTAGAAGGATTATGACGGAAGAGCAATCAAATCGTCAGAAAATGAATTCATTTTATCAAATGAGTGAGCAAATGAAACGAATAAAATCAAATGTTGATGCCTATGAAACGGAAATTATTGTTACAGGCATTAATGGGATGAGTTATGCAACAAATCGACCTTATTGGATGATTTCTGATGAAGAATTGAAAACTCACAACATAACAAATGTTTCCATGCAGAATCCTAAAAGATTGATTTATCAACATGATCGACGAATGAAGGAAACAAAAAACAAAGAAGATGAACAATACATTATTGCGACGAAGCCATTAATGGAAAGAATCTCTGGAACGATATATGGAATGATGTATTTCCCTATCCATGAAAGTGAATTCAAAAAATTTTATACCAACTATACGAGCATAGGTAACGATGTGTATGTTCTTGATAAAACCGGAATGATTATTTCTAGTAATAAGACAGATTTTATTGGGGAGAAAGCTGAGGAACTCTTGCAATATGTTAAGGAAAACGAGAATAAGAGTGAAAACTATATTGTGAAAGAGTTTAAGGGTACAGATTCTATTATCTTTTGGGAATATATCCCTTCCCTTGATATGTATTTATTCAATTTAATTGATCAAAAAACAGCGATTGGTGATTTAATTAATAAAAAGCAGATTGCGATTATTTTATTTTTTATCGTTGTTATTGCCCTTATTATTGTGTTTATTATTTCAAGAAGAATGACAAATTCACTTTCAACATTAGTAAAGCAAATATCTGATGCATCTAAATATGATTTTGATCAATATGTTTCGGTAAGCGGAACTTATGAAACTAGGCAAATTGGCAAGGCATTTAATATTATGTTAGATGAATTGCACGATTATTTGGAGAAGCTCGTGCTTTATCAAAAGCAAAAGCGTAATGCCGAGCTAGCGGCGTTGCAACAGCAAATTAATCCACATTTTCTTTACAACACACTTACTTCTATTAAATTTATGATTCAGCAGGGTGGAAAGGGAGAAGCAGAGGAAACAATTAATTCCCTCATTTCCTTACTTCAAAATACGATTGGCAATGTATGTGAAACGATTACTGTTGAGCAGGAAATGAATAATCTTAAAAACTATGTTCTTATTAATCAAAAACGCTATGGCGATCGAATTAAAGTGAATTATTTAGTATCACCTGATTGCTTACAACATCGAATTCCTAAGCTTATTTTACAGCCCTTTATAGAAAATTCATTTTTCCATGGTTTTAATAACAAAACAACAGGATTCATTAATGTGATGGTGTGGCAGGAACGGGATACGCTTATTTGTGAAGTGATGGATAACGGAGATGGTATGGAGATTTCAACGAATAAGCTGCCAGCCACCAAAAGTAAGAAGCAGCACTTTACTGGAATTGGTGTAAAAAATGTTCATGAACGAATTCAGATTTTATATGGTCATCAATATGGTGTAACAATTTCTAGTGAAGTTGGACAAGGGACAAGGATAAAAATTACATTGCCAACCGAAACCGTTTCATGATGTACCGTAAGTTAAGAAAGATCCTACAAACTCAATCACCTAAAAAAATCACAAAAATCTAAAAAAAATACAATTCCATCGATTTGTAAGCGGATACATTCTATAAAAAAATCACAAATTTATAAAAATATAGTCCTAAAGAAAAAGAGAATAGTGATGCTAACATGATAGGTGTAAGGGGTAGATAACGCTTACAAAAAACAAAAAACATGGGGGTATTTTTATGAAAAAGCTACTCGTTTTAATGATGGCTTGCATGATGATCTTGGCTGCATGTTCTTCTGGATCAAAAGAAACAGTAGATTCAGAGTCAGGTGAATCATCAGGTTCAAATGAAATCACGGTTTGGGCATGGGATCCTAACTTTAATATTAAAGCTTTGAATATTGCAAAAGAGTATTATCAAAAAGATAATCCTGATGTACAAATCAAGATTGTCGAAAATGCTCAGGCTGATATTATTCAAAAATTAAATACAAGCTTAAGCTCTGGTACAACAAAGGGATTACCAAATATCGTGTTAATTGAAGATTATCGTGCGCAAAGCTTCCTTCAAGCCTATCCAGATTCTTTCCATGAAATTACTGGATCGTTCAAAACAGAAGATTTTGCGTCTTATAAACTAGCACCAACAAGTCTTGATGGTAAAAACTATGGTTTACCATTCGATACTGGCGTAACGGGTTTATATGTAAGAACAGATTACTTAGAACAAGCAGGTTATACAGTTGAAGATTTAAAAGGAATTGACTGGAACGAGTATATCGAGATTGGAAAAAAAGTCAAAGAAGCAACTGGCAAGAATATGATTACACTTGATCCAAATGACCAAGGCATTATCCGTATGATGATACAATCTGCTGGTGCTTGGTATATGAAAGAAGATGGGGTAACACCATTTATCGCAGGTAATGAAGCACTTAAAAAGTCATTTGAAGTGTATAAAGCAATGCTTGACGCTGATATTGTGAAACCAAACTCTGATTGGAGTCAATTCTTAGCAGCATTCAATAGTGGTGAGGTAGCATCTGTTCCGACTGGAAACTGGATTACACCTTCTGTTAAAGCTGAAGCATCTCAATCAGGCAAATGGGCAGTTGTTCCACAACCGAAGCTTCCAGATGTTGAGTCAGTAAATGCTTCAAACTTAGGTGGAAGCTCATGGTATGTGTTAAATGTTGATGGTAAAGAAGAGGCTACTGATTTCTTAGCGAAAACATTTGGTTCAAATGTTGATTTTTATCAAGATTTAGTAACAGAAATCGGTGCAATTGGAACGTACATTCCAGCATCAACTGGAGAAGCATATAAAGCAGCTGATGAGTTCTTTGCTGGTCAAACAATTATTTCTGACTTCTCAACATGGTTAGAAGAAATTCCACAAGTGAATTATGGATTACACACATATGCGATTGATGACATCTTAATTGTTGAAATGCAAAACTACCTTAACGGTAAGGATATTGATCAAGTGCTTGAGGATGCTCAACAGCAAGCTGATGCACAATTACAGTAATAATCCTGCCAACTATTCCTCTGATCTGAAGTGAGGAACGGAGCCTTGAAATTTCAATCTGCTAACGATGCAGAGGAGATTTTCAAGGCTTCAATTCTATATTGATTAAGTTAAGGAGTTGACTTTGAAATGATATCAGCAAAAACAAGTACAAACACATCTGTTTCTTATTCGACAAAGAAGCGGTTTACTAAAACAACCCTCATCGGTTGGTCCTTTATCACATTAGCTTCGGCGTTAATCTGCATTTTTTACTTTTATCCAATGGTTCATGCGTTAATCATGTCTTTCCAATCAGGAACAGGGACAAATTTGACATTTACAGGGCTTGATAACTATGCACGATTATTAAAGGATCCGACGTTTATCACAGCTGTAAAGAATACGGTTATTTATTTAATTATTCAAGTGCCGGTTATGATTTTTCTAGCCTTATTTTTATCTGTTCTACTAAATGATAAAAATTTGAAATTTAAAGGATTTTTTCGTACCGCGATCTTTTTACCATGTGTAACATCGCTTGTTGCATATTCTGTTATTTTTAAGTATTTATTTGGTGTTGATGGCATTATTAACATGATGTTAATGAAGCTTTCCTTTGTTTCAGAGCCAATACAATGGTTAACAGATCCTTTTTGGGCAAAAATCACGATTGTTATCGCCATTACTTGGCGTTGGACTGGTTATAATATGATCTTTTATTTATCATCACTGCAAAATATTGATTCTTCCATCTATGAAGCTGCCAAAATTGATGGAGCATCTTCCATTCAACAATTTTTTAAGATTACAATCCCAATGTTAAAGCCGATTATTCTTTTTACATCGATTACTTCAACAATCGGAACTCTGCAATTATTTGATGAAGTTATGAATATTACAAAAGGTGGTCCTGGTAATGCAACGATGACAATCTCTCAATATATTTATAATCTTTCATTTAAATATACGCCAGACTTTGGTTATGCAGCGACCGTGTCGTATGCCATTGTCATAATGATTGTGATTTTCTCTATTATTCAATTTAAAGTGGCAGGTGATCGAAATGCTTAAGAAAGTATTTAGTTACGGAGTTTTAATTGTGGCGACGATTGTATCAATTTTTCCGTTTTTATGGATGGTTGTTTCAGCAACAAATAAGTCGGTTGATGTTACACAAGGAAGATTATTGCCAGGTGCACACTTTGTGGAGAATGTTAAAAATTTATTAGCTACAGTCGATATTGTTCCAGCTTTAATTAATTCGGCAAAGGTATCAATTTCAACAACCATTCTATCGCTATTAATTGCATCACTAGCTGGGTATGGATTTGAGATTTTTAAAAGCAAATCAAAGGATGTTGTGTTTAATATTCTACTTCTATCCATGATGATCCCATTTGCTGCGTTAATGGTTCCTTTATTCCGTATGTTTGGTACGATTTCACAAACAGCTCCTTTCTTAGGGATTGATACATTAACAGCCGCGGTGTTACCAACACTTACAACTGCATTTTTAATCTTTTTCTTTCGTCAAAGTACAAAAATGTTTCCAAAGGATATTCTTGAAGCAGGTCGAATTGATGGATTAAGTGAGTTAGGTGTATTTTTTAGAATTTATGTCCCAACGATGAAAACAACGTATGCAGCAGCAGCGATTATTACATTTATGGCAAGCTGGAATAACTATTTATGGCCTCTTGTTGTGTTGCAATCTCCTGAAAAGCAAACAATTCCATTGCTTATCTCAACATTAGGCTCAAGTTATGCACCAGATTTTGGCGTTATTATGACAGCGATTGTTATTGCAACATTGCCGGCTGCACTTATATTCTTCATCATGCAAAAGCACTTCGTTGCAGGAATGATGGGCTCAGTAAAATAAAGAGAGAGGAAGTTTAGAATGAGGACGAATCCAGATTTAAATTGGTTAACAGATGTAAATACCTTTGCAGTAAATCGACTACCGGCACACTCTAGTCATGTGTATTACGAAACAATGGAAGAGGCCAAGGGGTCTGTTCCTATGGCTATGAGAAAAAGCTTAAATGGAAATTGGAAATTTCATTATGCGATCAATCCGAGTACACGCCCTGAAACATTCTATTCTGTAGATTTTAATTGTGACAGCTGGGATGATATCAAGGTTCCAGGTCATATTCAATTACAAGGCTATGGCAAGCCTCAGTATGTTAATACGATGTACCCTTGGGACGGGATCAATGATATCCGCCCACCTGAAATTCCAATGGATAAAAATCCAATTGGGAGCTATGTTAAGAACTTTCATGTACCAGAAAATATGCAAGGAAACCCTGTTTTTATCTCGTTTCAAGGTGTTGAGTCTGCTTTTTATGTTTGGCTGAATGGTCATTTTATCGGATATAGCGAAGACAGCTTTACGCCTGCTGAGTTTGCATTAACTCCTTTTTTACAGGAAGGGGAAAATAAGCTTGCGGTTGAAGTGTACCAAAGAAGTACAGGTAGCTGGCTTGAGGATCAGGATTTTTGGCGTTTCTCGGGAATTTTCCGTGAGGTCTATTTGTATACTGTGCCGAAAATGCATGTTTATGATGCCTATATTCATGCAGATCTTGATGAAACCTATACAAAGGGAACACTGAAGGTTGATCTTCAACTAAATTCACCTGCTGCCGATGGTTCAAAGGTTTTTGCTGAATTGGTAGATAAAAATGGAGAACTTGTTGAATCAGCTAGTGTTGACCTAAACGGAGAAAAGCAGACGTTTATACTGAATGTTGATACACCAGAATTATGGAGTGCAGAAAACCCTTATCTGTATAAGCTTTACATTCAGCTTATTGATGAAACAGGTGAGATTGCTGAGGTTGTCCCGCAAAAGATTGGCTTTAGACGATTTGAGCTTGTTGATAAGGTCATGAAATTAAATGGTGAGCGCATTGTTTTTAAAGGAGTAAACCGCCACGAGTTTCATCATCGAACAGGGCGTGCCATTACAAAGGAAGATATGCTCTGGGATATAAAAACATTAAAGCAAAATAACATGAACGCAGTCCGCACCTCACATTACCCAAACCAAAGCTATTGGTATGAATTATGTGATGAATATGGTGTTTATGTGATTGATGAAATGAACTTGGAAACACATGGTTCATGGCAAAAGATGGGCGCCGTTGAACCTTCCTGGAATATCCCGGGAAATAAACCAGAATGGCAGGATATTGTGTTAGATCGGGCAAAATCAATGTTCGAACGAGATAAAAATCATCCTTCTATCCTTATCTGGTCATGTGGAAATGAATCATATGCAGGTGAAGTGATTCTAAATGTAACGAAATACTTTAAATCTGTTGATTCTAGTAGACTTGTACACTATGAAGGTGTGTTTTACGACCGTACCTACAATGATACTAGTGATATGGAAAGCCGCATGTATGCAAAGCCGGCAGATATTGAGGAGTATTTAACTAACAATCCAGAAAAACCATATATAAGCTGCGAATATATGCATGCGATGGGAAATTCTTTAGGCGGGATGAATTATTATACAGAGTTAGAGGATAAATACCCGATGTATCAAGGCGGATTCATTTGGGATTATATGGACCAATCTCTCGTTCAAAAGGATCGTTATGGAAATGAGTTTTTAGCTTACGGTGGAGACTTTGGAGACCGTCCAACAGATTACGGCTTCTGTACGAATGGAATTGTTTATGCGGACAGAAAGCTTTCTCCTAAGATGCAAGAAGTTAAATATTTATATCAAAATATTAAGCTTGAAGCAGATGAAACAGGTGTAACGATTAAAAATAAGAATTTGTTTAAAGATACCTCCGACTATTTGTTAACGTACACTCTTTTTCATGAGGGAGAGAAACTATGTGAAAAAACAGCTGAGGTAAACGTTTCACCACAGAGTGAGCAGCGCTTGAATTTTGATTGGTCTCGAGATTTGTTGAACAAAATAGGTGAGTATTATGTTCAAGTCGCTTTTCTATTAAAAGAAAAAACAGTCTGGGCAGAAGCTGGGCACGAGGTGGCATTCGGGCAATTTGTTTTTGATAAAAAAGGTGATGATACCTTGCCGACACAATCTGATGAGACTGTTAGATTGGTAGAGGGTGACGTTAACATCGGCGTTCATGGTAGAGATTTTAGCATCATTTTCTCAAAGCAAGTGGGAAGCTTAGTGTCTATTACTTATTCAGGAAAAGAAATGATTGCATTTCCTCCTGCTCCATTGTTCTGGCGGGCAACCACTGACAATGATAGAGGGTACGCTCAAGCTTTTGTTTCAGGCTGCTGGCTATCAGCGAGTATGGCTCGGAGATGTACAAATGTTGAGCTATCAACTCATGAAAATACTGTTGTGGTCGCTTTTACTTATAAGTTTTCCATTCATACAGATATTGAAGTAAACACGATATATACGGTAAATCCTAATGGAAGCATTCATGTAAAGTCATCGTACAAAGGTGCAGAAGGGTTACCACAGATGCCGATCTTTGCCTTATCATTTAAGGTTCCAGCTAGTTATGATCAACTAGAATGGTATGCAATGGGACCGGAGGAAAACTATTCTGATCGAGCTCAAGGGGCACGACTTGGTGTGTTTAAGAACACTGTAAAAGATAATTTGGCTGCCTATTTGAAGCCACAAGAGTCCGGAAATCGAACTGGAGTAAGACGAGTTCGGGTAACAAATGAGGATGGCGAAGGATTGATGATTGCTGCAAAGGACACACCGATTGAGTGCAATGTCTCACCTTATACAGCATTTGAGCTAGAAAACGCACAGCATCATTATGAACTTCCTAATGTTCATTACACCGTAATCACCGTTGCCGGGAAGCAAATGGGTGTTGGTGGAGATGATAGCTGGGGTGCTCCTGTCCATGAAGAACATGTGATAAAAGCAAATAGAGATATGGAATTTGAATTTGTGATTCAGCGTGATGGGGTTTGACTGATTGAGCTTGAAATTCTTTTCAAGCTCAATCTAGTTTCGATAGAGGTAGGATTGGGACAGGGAATGGTTCTGGAAATCAGGAGTCTGTCTTGTTCTGAGGTAGAATCGGGAGAGAAATTGGTGGATAGAGTAGGATACTGTTTCATACTAATAGAATCGGGACAGGAGTTGGTGGATAGAGTAGGATACAGTCTTGATACAGGTAGAATCGGGACAGAAACCGTCGGCTAGATCAAGCCATAGTCCCGATACAAGCAGAATCGGGACAGAAACTGGTGGATATATTAGGTTACAGTCTCGATCTGGGTAGAATCGGGACATAAATCGATGGAAAGATCAGGCTACAGTCTCAATACAAGTAGAATCGGGACAGAAACCGTTGGAAAGATCGGGCTACAGTCTCGATACAGGTAGAATCGGGACAGAAACCGTCGCTAGAACAGGCTACAGTCCCGATATAAGTAGAATCGGGACATAAACCGGTAGAAAGATCAAGACACTGTCCCGATACAAGCAGAATCGG